>CABQBF010000075.1 GCA_902462325.1 uncultured Peptococcaceae bacterium | reverse complement strand
TAGCACACAGTCCTTGGAGAGGGACTATAAACACTACTACTTTATAATACGAGGAGACGATTTGTATGCCAATCAGTTTGAGTAAAGGACAGAAAGTAGATTTAACGAAAACTAATCCAGGCTTAAAAAATATTTTGGTAGGTCTGGGCTGGGATATCAATCAGTTTGATTCGGGCTCCGATTTTGACCTGGATGCTTCGGCGTTTCTGTTAGGAGAAAACGGGAAAACTACCAGCGATACGGATTTCATTTTCTACAGCAATTTAGAGCATCCCAGCGGCGCTGTAATGCACATGGGTGATAACCGTACCGGTGCTGGAGAAGGCGATGACGAACAAATTACAGTGGACTTGACAAAAGTACCGGCCAATATCTCTCGTATCGCTTTTACCGTTACTATTTATGAGGCAGAAGCCAGACGGCAGAATTTTGGTCAGGTGTCCAACGCCTTTATCCGTTTGGTGAATGCAGAAACCGATGAAGAGTTGGTTCGTTACGATTTAGGGGAAGATTTTTCTATCGAAACTGCCATGGTAGTAGGCGAATTATATCGGCATAATGGCGAATGGAAATTTAATGCCATCGGCAGCGGCTATCAGGGTGGCTTGGCTGCTTTGTGCGCAAATTATGGCATTGATGCAGAATAGGAGAGAGACAACATGGGTGTATGCTTAACAAAAGGGCAGAAGGTCAGTTTGAGCAAAGGAAATCCAGGCTTGAAAGATGTTGTTGTCGGCTTGGGATGGGATGTAAATCAGTATGATACCGGCGGCGATTTCGATTTAGATGCAGCGGCGTTTTTGCTGGCGGGAAATGGTCGGGTTACGCGCAACGAAGATTTTGTATTCTATGGAAATTTACAGCATCCTAGCGGTGCAGTTACCCATTTGGGCGATAATTTAACAGGCGTAGGCGACGGCGATGATGAACAAATCGTTGTCGATTTGTCGTTGGTACCGGCCAATATCACCAAAATTGCCTTTACTGTTACCATTTATGATGCGGAAGCTAGACGGCAGAATTTTGGACAGGTTTCCAATGCGTTTATCCGGATCTATAACAAAATTACAGGAGAAGAGATGCTGCGCTATGATTTGGGCGAGGCCTTTTCCATCGAAACAGCGGCGGTATTTGGCGAATTATATAATCATAATGGGGAATGGAAATTCAATGCCATCGGCAGCGGCTATCAGGGCGGCTTGGCTGCTTTATGTGGAAATTATGGCGTAGACGTAGATTAGGAGGCGCAATCATGGGAGTTAGTTTACAAAAAGGACAAAAGGTAAGTTTAACCAAAGATAATCAAGGCCTGAGCAGAGTGGTCATCGGTTTGGGCTGGGATGAAGTACAGCAGAAGAGAGGCTTTTTTGCACCAAAACCGCAGGCCATCGACTGTGATGCTTCTGCATTTTTGCTGACAAACGGGAAGCTATTGGGCGTAGACGATATTGTTTACTTCGGCAATCTGCGCCATAAGTCAGGGAGCGTACAGCACATGGGCGACAATTTGACTGGCGCTGGCGATGGCGACGATGAACAGATTGTAGTAGAATTGGACCGTGTACCTGCCGAATATGACCGTATTGTGCTGGTAGTAAATATTTATCAGGCAGATAAGCGAAAACAGCATTTTGGTATGATTCAAAATGCATTTATTCGGATTGTCGATGCCAGAAACAATCAGGAATTATGCAAATATAATCTGAGCGATAATTATGATGGCATGACTGCTATGATTTTTGGGGAAGTATATCGCCATAATGGCGAATGGAAGTTTAACGCTATTGGCAGCGGAACACAGGATGTGCAATTGGGACAACTGGCTAATCGTTTT
The DNA here is from genome assembly GCA_902462325.1 of uncultured Peptococcaceae bacterium. GTDB lineage: Bacteria > Bacillota > Peptococcia > Peptococcales > Peptococcaceae > UBA7185. Next base: position 10,055 of record CABQBF010000075.1, on the reverse strand, counting down.
GCGTGATGGCATAAAGTGATGAGAATACGGTAAACTATGAAAAAAGAAGGAGCTGTTGTATTAAAAATTTATTGTTCTGGAGAGCTTGGCAAAGCACTTTTACGAGAACGCTCTGTTTGGGCGGTACGGTGGTGTGCGGCTCTTGGAATAATAGATTTTGATGTAGCAGCCCCTTTCTTTATGACAGCAATTTAAGTTTTGAGAAAAGGATTTGAGACGATGATAGAATGGAAAGGCTTATCCGACCAGGATGTAAACCAGTCCCGGGAACGGCACGGGGCCAATGTGATACCCGATTCGGAACCGACTACCTTTTGGCAGGAATTTAAGGAAACCTTCAACGATCCGATGATTCGTATTCTGCTGGTAATTGCGGCTCTGATGATTGTCATGTTTTTCTTCGGCTATGCTGAAATTTATGAACCGCTGGGCACCATTGTCGCAGTGCTAATTGTTGCCTTTGTATCTGCCAAAACCGGCGTTTCCAGTGATACCAAGTATCGCGAATTGAAAGAAAGCACAAAAAATGAGCAATGTAAGGTTTATCGTAATGGAATGATTACCGTGATTGATGTGGAAGACGTGGTAGTAGGCGATCAGGTTTTATTACAATCTGGAGATAAAATTCCCGCCGACGGTGTATTGATATACGGTAATCTGCGTGTTAATAACTCGGCTTTAAACGGCGAAACAGAAGAATGTAAAAAAAATGCCGCTGCTGAGAATTTTCAAATGCCGGAAGACATTACCGGCGATACGTTTGTGGATGACCATTCCCTGTTCCGTAGCGCCATTGTTTTTGACGGCGAGGGCGTGATGGAAGTGCGGCGGGTAGGCTTAGCCACCATGATGGGGAAAATGGCAGAAGAAATGCAGGAGGAAGAGCCGGATTCTCCGCTAACGGTGAAGTTATCCAAGCTGGCCGGCCAGATTTCCCGTTTCGGTTATATAGGCGCTATCGTGATTGCGCTGTTGTATATCATTTTCTTTATCATCAATGCTGGCGGCGTAGAGGCTTATTTGGCTTTGGGCTGGTCCACAATTTTGCAGGATGTGATAGAAGCGGTTTCACTGGCTGTTGTAATTATCGTTTGCGCTGTGCCAGAAGGGCTGCCCTTGATGATTTCGCTGGTGCTGATGCAAAATACTAGCAAAATGCTGGATCATAACGTGTTGGTACGAAAGGCCGAAGGGATTGAAACTGCCGGCTCGCTGAATATCTTATTCAGCGATAAAACCGGGACGATCACCAAAGGGATGCTGGAAGTAGTAGAATTTTTTACCGCAGATGGCACCACCATTCCGCTGGAAGAACTGCGGCATCGCAGCAAGGTAAAAGGGTTATTAGACTTGGCCATTTGTAAAAATACGGCGGCCATGTATGACGCCAGCCATCAGGTGATTGGCGGCAACGCCACAGACCAAGCACTTATGAAATTTATCGGTGAGGAAACCTATAGTATGCTGTACAGCGATACCACTTGTACCGTAACAGTGGCGCAAGGGTTTAATTCTACCAATAAATTCAGTCAGGCTTATCTGGAGTCCGTCGGAAAAACATTTTATAAAGGGGCGCCGGAACGGCTGACAGCCAAAGCGAAGTATTATTTGGATGAAAATGGGGAAAAGAAACCGTTAGACCTAAAACAATTGAACGACAAAATTGACCAACTGGCCGCCAAAGCCATGCGGGTATTGGCCTTTGGTTATTCAGAGCAGAAACTAGCGGAGAATGCGATTCATGACGATTTGGTATTGATTGGCTTTGTTGGCATTCGGGACGATGTGCGGCCTGAAGCGAAAGAAGCCATTGAAGAAGTACAGCAGGCGGGCATTCAAGTGGTTATGATTACCGGAGACCGTTTGGAAACAGCGGTAGCCATTGCCAAGGATGCAGGCTTATTGCAAAATGCAGCACAGCGGGCCTTAACCTCCGCGGAACTGAATCAGATGTCCGATGATGAAGTAAAAGCCATCATGAAGGATTTAAGAGTGATTGCCCGGGCTTTGCCGACCGATAAATCCCGTATGGTGCGGCTCTGTCAGGAAATGAATTTGGTTGTCGGTATGACCGGAGACGGCGTCAACGACTCGCCTGCGCTGAAACGGGCTGACGTAGGCTTTGCTATGGGCAGCGGCACAGAAGCGGCCAAAGAAGCCGGCAAAATTGTTATTTTAGATGACAACTTCAAATCCATCAAGGATGCTATTTGGTATGGGCGTACCATCTACCACAACATTTTAAAGTTCTGTAAGTTCCAGTTGGTAATCAATGTAGCCGCTGTGGTGGTCAGTGCGTTAGCGCCATTCTTCGGCATCGAAGAGCCGTTAAAAGTAACCCATTTGCTCTTTGTGAATCTAGTTATGGACGGTTTGGGCGCCATTATGCTGGGCAACGAGCCTGCCCTGGAAAAATATATGCACGAAAAACCGCGGCGGCGGGATGAATCCATCATTAGCAAATCTATGATGGCTCAGATTGTTACGATGGGCTTGTGGCTTACCATTTTGAGCTTTGCTTATTTGAAACTAGATGTGTTCCATGGCTTCTTTGCCAACGAAGAACAATTGCTGTCGTCTTATTTTGTATTATTTATCGCCAGTGCTTTATTTAACGGGTTTAATGTTCGAGATGACGGCTTCGATATTTTTAAAGGCCTAAATGAAAATACCGGTTTTATGAAGGTATTCTTGGCAATTCTAGGTGTGCAGTTCCTTATTGTCAATGCCGGTTTGGTAGCAGCAGCACCTTTTCAGTGGATTGGCGCTATGTTTAGCTGTGTGCCTTTTAGTTGGCAGGGCTGGGTGCTGGTGTTGGTGCTGGCAGCGACCATGATTCCGGTGGATTTGCTGCGTAAATGTGTTGTGAACCGTAAATAGCTGTGATAGGGAACAGGAGGTTTTATGAATCTCTTTTTATCGGACTTGGATAACACCTTAATCTATTCCCAGCGGCGAGAATTGGGTGGAGCCAAAAACAATGTGGAGTGGTATGAAGGACGGCAGATTTCTTTTATGACCATTCATGCACAGGCGCTGTTACAGGAAGTGCGAAAGAAACTGCTGGTTCTACCCTGTACTACCCGCTCTATAGCGCAATATCAGCGGATTTCTTTATTGCCCGATTGGCAGCCGGAGCAGGCTCTGGTAGCCAACGGCGGTATTTTGCTAGAGCAAGGAAAAGTGGAGCCGAAGTGGTATGCGGAAAGTAGAAATTACTATGACGAGGTAAGCGATGAAATGGAACGGGCCCGTTTTTTATTGGAACGGCAAGCAGACCGGTTGTTGCCGGTAAAGCTGATAGACGGCTTGTTCTTATTTACCAAAAGTTCTGGCCCGCAGCAGCTACAGACAAAATTGCAGCAGCAGTTGGATTTGCAGCAAGTACAGATTGGCTTGCAGGGGCAGAAGGTTTATGTGCTGCCAAAACGCATCAACAAAGGTGCTGCCTTGCAGCGGTTGCGTCAGCGCTATCCGCAGACGGTAATTTATGCAGCCGGAGACAGTGACTTTGATATACCTATGCTGTTAGCCGCCGATTTTGCTTTGGCGCCGGAAGCATTGGCGAACAGGCTGACAATGCAGCCGCATAAATTGTTGGTACCAGAACAACAACTGCTGGCAGAAGCGGTGCTGGAATATTTACAAGATATATAACGAAACAGCTATAATTGTGAAAAAGACAGGAAGAAACCGGAAAACGGTTTGTTCCTGTCTTTTTGTAATAGTTTTTGAAACTGGTATATCTGAAAAGTGTATGAGATTTTATGAAATATGCTTTAAAAAATAGTTCTTTTTTCTCATAACAGTTACAGCTATAATAGAAAACATAGCATAACAATATAAAAACTTTGATAGAACCTAAATTGGGAGTAGGTGTGTATGATATGGAGCAACAGCAAATAGAGCAGCTTTGTCTGCGTTTGCGGCAACGGCAAATGAACGGCTATTATGTGCAAACACAAGCGGAGCTGTTACAGCTTTTGGATCAGTTAATTGTCGATCATGCGGTGGTGGGATGCGGCGATTCGGTGACGTTGGAGCAGTTAGAGGTTTTTTCTTATTTGCGCCGCAGAAATATTCGATTTTTGGATAAGCATCAAGAAGGCTTGCATTCCATGCAAAAACGGCAAATTTATTTACAGATTTTTGCCGCCGATGTGTTTATTTCTGGATGCAATGCTATATCCTTAGAAGGCGAAATTTTTAATGTGGATGGCAATGGCAGTCGGGTTGCGCCGATGATTTATGGTCCTGACAAGGTTATTTTAATAATGGGCGAAAATAAAGTGGTGGTCAATGCGGAGCAGGCGCTGCAGCGGATACGGCAGTTTGCTGCTGTGCGAATGCATGTGATTGTGATAGCTGGTGCCTATGGATTTTAAGAAAGTGTTTACAGATTATGTAAAATTGTGGTATGATAAGTATGGAATTTTTTCCCGAGATAAAATTTTTTATCGTTTTTTCGTGCAAGAATGCAGAATACCGCTTGTTTCCGCTCTTTTGTAATGTTATTATTAACTAATGTGAGAATTAGATCGATTAAGAAGGGATTGACCCATTCGATGGCCTTAATTTTAGCATCGGCTTCTCCTAGGCGGCGTGCATTGCTACAGCAAATTGGCATGGAGTTTCAGGTGGAATGCAGTGATGTAGAGGAAGTGAAGGATGCTTCGTTGAACCCAGAGGCTTTGGCACAGAAGCTGGCCTTACAAAAAGCGCAAGCTGTAGCGACGCTGCATAAAGATGGCTTGGTGCTGGGCGCTGATACCATCGTGGTGAACGACGGTTTTGTTTTGGGCAAGCCTGCCAGTGAAGCAGAGGCAGCGCAGATGTTGGGCTGTTTGTCTGGTAAATGGCATCAGGTGATGACAGCCGTAGCGCTGGTAGATGCTTCTGGAAAGCAGGCGCCGTGGGTAGCGGTAGAAAAAACAGGAGTAAAGTTCCGCGCGTTAAGCCAGGCAGATATTGCTGCCTATCTAGCAACAGGGGAATCCATGGACAAAGCTGGCGCTTATGGGATACAAGGATATGGAGCACTTTTGGTAGAACAAATAGAAGGATGTTATTTTAATGTGGTTGGATTGCCTCTGCAAAAAGTAGCAGCTGGACTGCGAAATTGGGGGATTAATCTATATGCTTACAACGGTTTACAAGATGAAAGAATATCCGCAGCATGCCCGTCCGCGGGAGCGCATGGAAATGTTGGGTGCGGAGAAACTCAGTGATCAGGAACTGCTGGCTATTTTGCTGGCCACTGGAAGCAAGGAAGCCAGCGCTTTGGATTTGGCCGAGCAGTTATTGCAGCGCTATCAGGGGTTGGCAGGGCTACAGCAGGCCACACTGGCCGACCTAATGGAGCAAAAAGGTATTGGCACTGCCAAGGCGACCACCATTGCCGCTGCGGTAGAGCTGGGTAAACGGATTAGCACCAGTATCAGCGGTTATCGGCCGGTGATAGCAGGTTCTGCCGATGCAGCCCGTTTATTGCAGGGGCGCATGAGAGGGTTGGACAGGGAGCATTTTTTTGTGCTATTTTTAAATCCCAAACATGCAGTATTGGGTATGGAAACTGTTTCCATTGGTACGTTGAGCAGTTCTCTGGTGCATCCGCGGGAGGTGTTTAAGCAGGCCATCAAGCGCAGTGCCTCTGCAGTTATTTTGGCGCATAACCATCCCAGTGGTAATTGTGAGCCCAGCAAAGAGGACCTGCAGGTAACAAAGCGTTTGAAGGATGCTGGGGAATTGGTGGGAATTGAAGTGATAGATCATCTCATAATTGGAGAAGATAGATATTATAGTTTTTGCGAAAATGAATTGCTTTGATGCAGGAAGATTGAAAGGAGCGCAATGACATGTCAAAGGAAATTGCAATTGATTTGGGAACAGCCAACAGTCTTGTTTATGTACAGGGAAAGGGCATCGTAATTCGGGAGCCTTCTGTGGTTGCCATTGAAAAAAATACAGGAAAGGTATTGGCGGTAGGGGATGAAGCAAAAAAAATGATTGGCCGTACACCGGGAAATATTGTGGCTGTAAAGCCACTGAAGGACGGCTTTATTGCCGATTTTGACGTATGCTCCAGTATGTTGAAATATTTCTTTGGAAAAGCTTTAAATTCTACCGGCTTCTTTTCCAAGCCGAAAGTAATTATTTGCGTACCGGCTGGCACCACCTCGGTTGAAGAACGGGCTGTGCGGCAGGCGACTATGCAGGCTGGCGCTAAAGAGGTACATATTATGGAGGAACCGATGGCAGCAGCCATTGGCGCCGGTTTGCCGGTGGCAGACCCGACCGGCAGCATGATTGTGGATATCGGCGGCGGTACCACTGATGTGGCGGTTATCTCTTTGGGCGGTATTGTAACCAGTCAGTCTATCCGCATGGGTGGCGACAAGATGGATGACGCTATTGTCAATTTTGTCAAGAAAAATTATAATCTGTTGATTGGGGAACGAACTGCAGAAGAAATTAAAATGGCCATCGGTACAGTACACATTTTGCCAGAGAGTGAGCATTTAACCTATATGGTAAATGGCCGGGATTTGATGACCGGGCTGCCGCGGCAGGTAGAAGTATCAGACCATGAAATTCATCTGGCCTTTAAGGATATTATCCAGAGTATTTTAGATGCCATTAAATCCTGTTTGGAAAAAACGCCGCCAGAATTAGCCGGCGATATCATCCAGCGGGGGATTGTACTGGCGGGCGGCGGTTCGCTCATTCGCGGTATGGATTTATTGATTTCTGAAGAAACGGGGATGCCGGTAATCTATGCGGAAGACCCTTTGTCCAGTATTGTACTGGGCGCTGGCAATGCGCTGGAAAATATTGATTTGCTGCGTAAAGTAGAAAATAGCCAAAAAATAAGTCGATGACGGAGTAGGCTGCCATGTTCAAAAAAAAGTGGATCAGGAATTTGGTTGTCGCAGTGCTGTTTATGGTGGCTTTTCTGGCGCTGGCGGTGCATACCGTCCAGCCCCGGGAAAACCTGACCCTGCTTGAAAAAGGGCTGCGCGTTGCGGCCAGCCCATTTCAGTATGGGTTTAAAGGAATTAATGATGGCGTAAGCGGTTTCTTCTCTTATTTTACAGAAAAAGAAGCGTTACAGCAGGAAAATGACAGTCTGAAACGGGAGGTCAGTCAGCTGCATGGTCAGTTAACGCAGATGGATGAAATCAACATGGAGAACATTCGTCTGAAAGAATTGCTGGAGTATAAGGTTGAAACGCAGGGGCAATATAATTTACAGTTGGCAGAGATTATTGCGGAGAATAATAATAATCTTCAGCATACGATTACCTTGAACAAAGGCAGCAATGATGGTGTGGTAACAGGCATGACGGTAATGAACCATCTAGGCTTGATTGGACGTATTTCTGCCGTATTGCCTGAATCCAGTGAAGTGATGTTGCTGCCGGATAGAGAAAGTGCTGTAGGCGTAAGAGTGTGGAGCACCCGAGAGGTGCTTGGCGTTGTAGAAGGAGATGGCACCGATACCGCCAATTTGCAGATGATTCATTTGCCCCATGATGCTGATTTATATGTAGGTGATGATATCGTCACATCTGGTCTGGACGGTGTGTTTCCTGGAGGAATTCATATCGGTGAGGTTACAGCGATTGAGTACAGCACCAATGGTTTGACCAAAACGGCGTATGTAAAGCCTTATGTAAATTTTTCTCGGTTAGAAGAAGTGTTTATTTTGATGAACAGCGGAGGAGGGGCGGCCAATTGAAAGCGGTAATTCTCTTTTTCGCTGCCTTTCTAGGGATTGTGCTGCGGGATACTGTTTTTAACGGTCTGTCAGTGGCAGGCGGGAAGCCGGATTTGGTATTGATTTTGGTGGTATTCTTCGCTATTTTTCGCGGTTCGGTACAAGGCGGACTGATGGGTGTTGCCTTAGGTTTGATGGAGGATCTGATGACAGGTCGTTTCATTGGCATCAATGCGCTCTGCAAAGGTCTATTGGGTTATATTGCAGGCGTGTCGGAGCGCAATCTGTATAAAAATAATTTTTTTGTACCGATTGTGGCAGTGTTGGCCGCAACATTTCTCAATGCACTGTTGTATTATTTGTTCAGCGTATTGATTGGCAGTAATGTGGGCCTGGAAAAGCTGCTTCTGTCTACTGTTCCCGATGCAGTTTACAACATGTGCTTTTCTCCGGTGTTTTACGCAGTGTTTTATAATTTCTTTTTAGAAAAATCAGAGTAACAACGAAACTATGCTGGCTAGGCAGAAAGGAGCGGCGGTGATGCAGACAAAAGAAAGAAAACAGGTTGAGTCTTTGACGCGCATTTATACAGTGATTGTGTTTGTCGTGATTAGTGTTTTGATTGCAAAACTGGCCTGGATGCAGCTAGTGGAAACCGATTTTTACACCTCAAGGGCAGACGCACAGCGGAACCGCCTGATGACCATTTCCGCCACACGGGGCGATATTATCACCAGAGACGGAACGGTCCTAGTGACCGACCGCCCTAGTTACCAATTAACTGTGGATTATTTATCTTTGCGCACCGATGGCGCCTATAACGAGGAAACCATCAATCTACTGGTAAGCTTGTTGGAGGACCCGGAGCTGACAGCCGATAAAATAAAAGAAATTTGTGATGCTAACAGCGGTTATCTGTATAAGCCTATCGTGCTGAAAAAAAATCTGGATATTGCCGCTGTGAGCCGTATCGAAGCCCATAGAGAACAGCTGCCTGGCGTCAGCGTAGAATCCACTCCAGAGAGAACCTATCTGCAAGGTACTTTGGCTAGTCATGTGTTAGGCTATATCGGTGAGGTTAGTCAGACGGAATTGGATGCGCAAGTTTCTGATGAATCCGGCGATGAAGCGCAGGTTACTTATAAAATGGGAGATTATGTGGGCAAGGTCGGTTTGGAAAAATTCTATGATCAGATTTTGCGGGGAACAGATGGTTACCGTCAAGTAGAAGTAAATGCTGCTGGACGTCCTGTATCTGATGTAAAAATTGTGGAGCCGGAAGCCGGAAACAATTTGGTTTTAACCATTGACGCCGATTTGCAGCTTGCTTTAGAAAATGCTATGGATGAGACCATAGCCAGCCTGCAAAGGCAGAGTCGTTCTGATAAGGCTGGTGCCGGTGCTGGCGTATTGTTAAACGTAAAAACAGGAGAAGTGCTGGCTATGGCCAGCCGTCCTGATGATAACGTCGGCCAGCAAAACAGGGCCATTCAAGGTCGGTATATTCCTGGCTCTACCTTTAAGCCAGTGACAGCCATTGCTGCGTTAGAAACCGGTGTGGTAACGGATACGGAAAGTATTTATAATCCGGGCCGCTATTGGCTTCCTCCTTATATTAAGACGACGGCGCCCGTTGGAAATTACAATTTGTATAAAGGAATGGCGAAATCAGATAACGTTTACTTTCAGGAGTTAGGCCGTCGGGCTGGGATTGATAATATCGCCAAGTACGGAAAAGCGCTGGGCTTGGATGGTCCAACCGGAATTGATTTGGCCTATGAAAGCAAAGGAGAACGGGCTTCGGAAGGGTTGCCTACCGCAGAAAAACGGCAGATGTATCAGGACCAGGCTGCTGCGAATTCGGATGCCAGCTGGGATAAAAAAATAGCCAATGCGGAAGAACGGCGGAATGAGGAATTGGCTGCTGCTACAACTGATGAAGAGAAAACGAAAATTGAACGTCGTTATAAAAATATGATTGCTGTTTATGAAAGCGAAAAGCTCATCAATCATAACTGGTTATTGGAGTGGCATGCTGCCGATACCTTCAACGTGGCCATTGGGCAGGGGCGGCAGAATTACACGCCTATTCAGTTGGTTGTATATGCGGCGGCTATTGCCAACGGTGGAACGGTTTATCAGCCTTATGTGGTGAAAGAAATTTTAAATAATGCCGGAGAAATTATTCAGACCAATGAACCGGTTGTACGGCAGGAGGCTGGTATCAGCGAGGATACCTTGAACAAGGTACGGAACGCTATGTGTCAGGTTACAGCGTCCGGTGGCGGTGCCCATTCTCTGTTTGCTAATTTCCCTTCTGATATCAAAGTTGCGGCGA
>CABQBF010000074.1 GCA_902462325.1 uncultured Peptococcaceae bacterium | reverse complement strand
CTTCTTGTAACATTTTGCTACAATTTTGCCTAAGCCTTTTTTGCCTACTGTTTCATTGATATAGCCAACTTCTTTTGGAATGACGTTGTTGAAGATAATTCTGCCTACGGTCGTTTCCAAACGGCTGCCATCGGGCTGACGAATCAGCACTTTGGCCTGCAGATGCACTTCGCCGGCATCGTAGGCTAACAAGGCTTCTGTATCATCTTTAAAAAGATGACCTTCGCCTAAAGCGCCGTCCCGGTCGATGGTTAGATAGTAGGAGCCCAAAATCATATCCTGCGTCGGTGTGGTAACCGGCTTCCCGTCTTTCGGGTTCAGAATATTATTGGCTGCCAGCATCAGGATCCGGGCTTCTGCCTGTGCTTCCGCAGACAGCGGCACATGAATTGCCATCTGGTCGCCGTCAAAGTCGGCATTGTACGCGGTACATACCAACGGATGCAACCGCAAAGCGCGGCCTTCTACCAGCACCGGTTCAAAGGCCTGAATGCCCAGTCTGTGCAGTGTAGGCGCACGGTTCAGCAATACCGGATGGTCTTTGATCACATCTTCCAAGACATCCCAAACTTCCGGTCTTAACCGTTCCACCATGCGTTTGGCGCTCTTAATGTTATGGGCAAAGCCTTCGTTGACCAGTTTTTTCATCACAAATGGTTTGAACAATTCAATGGCCATTTCTTTCGGCAAGCCGCACTGATGCATTTTCAGTTCCGGCCCTACTACGATAACGGAACGGCCCGAATAGTCAACACGTTTCCCTAACAGGTTCTGACGGAACCGGCCCTGTTTCCCTTTCAGCATATCGCTCAAGGATTTCAGCGGACGGTTGCCCGGTCCGGTAACCGGTCTGCCGCGGCGACCGTTATCAATCAGAGCGTCTACTGCTTCCTGCAGCATTCTTTTTTCATTGCGGACAATAATATCCGGCGCGCCCAAATCCAACAACCGTTTCAGACGGTTATTGCGGTTGATAACTCTTCTGTATAAATCGTTTAAGTCGGAAGTGGCAAACCGACCGCCATCCAACTGCACCATAGGCCGAATTTCCGGTGGAATGACCGGCAGCGCATCTAAAATCATCCAGCTTGGTTTGTTGTTGGATTTTTTGAAGGCTTCTACAACTTCCAGCCGTCGAACGGCTTTGATATTTCTTTGTCCGGTGGTTGTGCGCACTTCTTCTTTCAGCTCTTCATATAACTGGTCTAAATCCAGTGTTTCCAGCAATTCTTTGATTGCTTCCGCACCAATGCCGGCGCGGGGAACCCATTGCCATATTTTTCGGTTGTCGCGGTATTCGCTTTCGCTCAACAGCGCCATTTTTTCCAACGGCGTGTCGCCGCCGTCCAAAACAATGTAGGAAACGAAATAAATAACCTTTTCCAGTTGCCGCGGAGAAATGTTCAGCAACAGCCCCATACGGCTCGGAATGCCTTTAAAATACCAAATATGCGAGCACGGTGCGGCCAATTCAATATGCCCCAGCCGTTCTCTTCTCACTTTTGAACGGGTTACTTCTACGCCGCATCGGTCACATACAACGCCTTTATAACGAATTCGTTTATACTTCCCGCAGTTACATTCCCAGTCCTTGGTTGGCCCAAAAATGCGCTCACAGAATAAACCGTCCCGTTCTGGTTTTAATGTACGGTAATTGATTGTTTCCGGCTTTTTTACTTCCCCGCTGGACCATTCTCTAATCTGCTCTGGAGAAGCCAGGCCAATTCTCATTCGGTCAAAATTATTAACATCTAACAAAGGGCTCGCTCCCTTCCCAAAATCTGTTCCTATTAAAATTCATCATCTAAGATGAAATCACCGACATCTTCCAAATCCTCATGAACATCAAAATCCAGGTCTAAATTGATATCTTCTTCATCCAGCATGTCTTCTTCCGGTTCTTGTTCTTCCAGCTCGCCATTTTCTGTTTCGATTAAGAAATTGGTAAATTCACCTGTTTTTTCAGCGGTTTCTTTTGCTTTTTCCGCCGGCAGTTCAATACCCAATTCCTTGGCAGTTTCTGCAATATCATCGTCATCTTCGCCGATTTCGATTTCTTCGTCGTTTTCGTTGAGAATTTTCACATCCAGACACAGGCTCTGCAATTCTTTAATCAATACTTTGAAGGATTCCGGCACGCCAGGTTCCGGCACGTTTTCGCCTTTCACGATAGCTTCGTAGGTTTTTACACGGCCCACAATATCATCGGATTTTACCGTCAAAATTTCTTGCAAGGTATAGGCTGCGCCGTAAGCTTCCAGTGCCCAAACTTCCATTTCCCCGAAACGCTGACCGCCGAACTGGGCTTTCCCACCCAATGGCTGCTGGGTAACCAGACTGTACGGACCGGTGGAACGGGCGTGAATTTTATCGTCAACCAAGTGGGCCAACTTCAGATAGTACATATAGCCAACTGTTACCGGGTTATCGAAAGGCAAACCAGTACGGCCGTCCCGCACCACAAATTTGCCGGACAGCGGATATTTCATATCGCTGGCTTCATCGGCCCGCTGCAGCATATCCAGAATATCTTCTTCCGAAGCGCCGTCAAATACCGGCGTTGCCAAACGAATGCCTAAGGCCTTTGCTGCCATCCCCAAATGCACTTCCAGAACCTGCCCGATATTCATACGGGACGGTACGCCTAATGGGTTCAGCACAATTTCAATTGGCGTTCCGTCTTCCAGGAACGGCATATCACATTCAGGCAGAATACGGGAAACAACCCCTTTGTTCCCATGGCGGCCTGCCATTTTGTCCCCCTGAGAAATTTTTCTCTTCTGGGCAATATAGCAGCGCACCACCTGATTCACACCTGGAGACATTTCATCGCCATTTTCAGAGGTAAAGATTTTTACATCTACAATAATGCCCGATTCCCCATGGGGCACGCGCAGAGAGGTATCTCTTACTTCACGGGCTTTTTCCCCGAAAATAGCCCGCAGCAGCCGTTCTTCGGCAGTCAGCTCGGTTTCCCCTTTCGGCGTTACTTTGCCGACTAAAATATCGCCGGGACGCACTTCGGCGCCTATGCGAATAATCCCTCTTTCATCCAGGTTTTTCAGCACATCTTCCCCGACATTGGGGATATCGCGGGTAATTTCTTCCGGCCCCAATTTGGTGTCGCGGGCGTCGCATTCATATTCCTCAATATGGATAGAGGTATAATAATCTTCTTTCACCAGTTTTTCACTGAGCAGAACGGCATCTTCGTAGTTATAGCCTTCCCAGTTCATGAAAGCAATCAGCACGTTGCGGCCCAACGCCAATTCGCCATGGTCGGTAGATGGTCCATCGGCCAAAATATCGCCGGCTTCCACAACCTGCCCTTTTTTCACCAAAGGCTTCTGATTAATACAACTGCCCTGGTTGGAGCGTTCAAATTTGGTTAATTTATAACGGTCTTTTCGGCCGTCAGTCCGTTTAATCACAATTTCACGGGCAGAAACATAGTCTACCGTACCACCGTTTTCGGCAATTACCATAACGCCGGAGTCATAAGCCGCGCGATATTCCATACCGGTGCCTACATAAGGCGCGTCGGTTCTTAACAGCGGTACAGCCTGCCGCTGCATGTTGGCACCCATCAGCGCACGGTTAGCGTCGTCGTGTTCCAGGAACGGAATCATAGCGGTTGCAATAGAAACGACCTGTTTTGGCGATACGTCCATGTAGTCGATTTTTTCGCTGTCCACCACTACATTGGCGTGTCCATAACGGGCATTTACCTTTTTCTCAGCAAAGCGGCCATTTTCATCCAATGGAGCATTTGCCTGCGCTACAATATATTTATCTTCTTCATCGGCAGTCAGATATTCAATCTGTTCTGTTACAATGCCGGTTTCTTTATCCACCTTACGATATGGCGATTCGATAAAACCATATTCGTTTATTTTGGCGTAGGTACTCAAAGAGTTAATCAGCCCAATGTTTGGACCTTCCGGCGTTTCAATGGGGCACATGCGGCCATAATGGGACGGATGTACGTCACGCACTTCGAACCCTGCCCGTTCACGGCTCAAACCGCCAGGCCCCAAGGCGCTCAATCTTCTCTTGTGGGTCAGTTCGCTCAGCGGATTAATCTGGTCCATAAACTGGGACAACTGGCTGGAACCGAAAAATTCTTTAATGGCAGCCACTACAGGACGGATATTGATTAACCCCTGCGGCGTTACGTTTTCCGAGTCCTGAATGGTCATTCTTTCCCGAATAACGCGTTCCATACGGGTCAGGCCAATGCGGAACTGATTTTGCAGCAGTTCGCCTACACAGCGGATACGGCGATTGCCCAGATGGTCGATGTCATCGGCAGTATGGCCTTCCACGCCTTTAATCAAATCTAATAGATACCGTACTGTTTCAATAATATCTTCATGGGTGATGACTTTTTTCTTGGGGTCAATCTGCAATCCCAATTTTTTATTGACTTTATAACGGCCCACTTTCGCAAAGTCATAGCGTTTTGGGTCAAAGAACAGAGAATTCAACAGGCTTCTGGCATTTTCCACCGTTGGCGGATCTCCAGGACGTAACCGTTTGTAGATTTCCACTAAGGCTTCGCTTTCCGTTTCTGTATGATCCCGTTCTAAGGTCATGCGAATGCGGTCATCGTTGTCAAACAGCTCTAAAATCTGTCCATTGCTGGAGTAGCCCAACGCACGCAGCAACACCGTAGCCGGCAATTTTCTGGTACGGTCAATGCGCACAAACAGGTTATCATTGCTATCCGTTTCAAATTCCAGCCATGCGCCGCGGTTTGGAATAATGGTAGCGCCATACAGTTTTTTCCCCGCCTGGTCGATGGTTTCAGAATAATAAACGCCAGGCGAACGCACCAACTGGCTGACGATTACACGTTCTGCACCGTTAATAATAAAGGTGCCTTTGGTGGTCATAATGGGGAAGTCTCCCATGAATACTTCCTGTTCCTTCACTTCCCCGGTTTCTTTATTGATCAAACGAACCTTTAAGCGCAGAGGTGCGGCGTAAGTAGCGTCACGTTCCTTGCATTCATCGACATCATACTTGGGCTCGCCCAAACTATAATCTACAAACTCAAGGACCAAATTTCCCGTAAAATCCTGGATTGGAGAAACTTCTGAAAAGGTTTCTCTTAATCCTTCCTCCAGAAAAGATTTGTAGGAATTTCGTTGAACTTCAATTAAATTAGGCATAACCATAATCTCGTTGATTTTGGCGAAACTATGCCTTTCTCTTAGTGCATGTGTCGTATTGACCAATGCTCCTCACCCCTTAAAGTTTTTTAATCAACGTTTCTATTCCAAAGAGTAAAACACTTTTCAGCGCTGCTCTTGGAGTAACCAAGCGTAGCAAGGGAAACCCCTCACTATAAAGTTATATTAGATTAGTTTTGCCAAAAATAAACCAGTTTATTCTTCGCAAACTCCATCCATTTTATTAGTCATATTCTTATATGCTATCACAATTGATATAATTTGTAAACCACTTTTTTACAAGTAACAGAAAAAAATAAAATTTCTAAATTGCAATAGCAAGTGCAACATTTATTTTAACGGGAAAAAATAAAATGCTTTTCGCGGTCCGCTCGTCTTTATCTAACAAACAAAAACTGGTTTCAAAGCAATTGCTTTAAAGCCAGTTTATCTGTCAATCAAAAATATTTAAATGAACATAAAGTCCGTTTCTCAAGTTCCTGTTAGTTTTTTATTGGTACCTGCAGATAGGAATCATACTGACCTCCTGCATGAATAATCAGAAATCCTTTATTATGCGGAACGTAAGGCTTGTTTAGCGGCATCATATTGCCCAGGATATTCTGCGTGCTGACAAGCAATCTCAAACTTTCACCAGGATATAGCACCATACCTATTGTGGAAAGTTCTATTTCCACCGGAACGATTTCTCCCTGCGCCAGTTTTTCACTGCGGTCAAAGGTATAAGCCGGAATAATATCCGTTGCTTTTTCTTCGTCTAAATGCCGCATAGACAAACGCTGAATACCGCTCAAACCAGGATAAACGGTAACAGATGCGCCGAAGTCGCCGTTGTCATAAATTCTTGCAGATTTGTTTGGAATGGTAATCTGTCGCAACACATTCCCGTTTTTGTCCAATTTTTGAACCAGCACAAAAACGTCCATATCATCCGTTTCTTTTGTCTCTACCCAGAGTTTCAATTTTGGATAACCAATCATCTCTGTGCGTTCATGAACAGTATAAATAAACGATGCTTGCGGTAACACGGGTGCCATGTGTGCTGTAGATATCTGAACAGGAATATCCACCGGTATTTGTTGTTCGGCCATAATTCTGGCCCCACCGTTTAAAAATAGTTTATGGTATGTTGTGCCTTCGGGGGGAAACACTTCCGATTCAATGCCCGTAATGTCGCCGCCCTCCAAATCCTGCAAAGTGTACCGCACGATTGCTGTCTTTTCCCAGCCATTATCAATACCTTTAAGATAATAATCGAAAAATTTCAGACGATCCTGCTGGCTTTCTTCGGCATAGTAATCAGGCCATTCCTGTGAATTATGAATTCGCAGCCATTTCTCTTTGCTTCCTAACATTCTCCATGCACGGAAGGTACCGTTACTGTGTAATGTATTGGTATAACTTCCCACCACCAAAGCTGGGCACTCAATTTTTTCTGGGTGGGTCACTTTATCCTCCCAGAGCGGAACATTTGCAAAGGGATATTCAAATGCTTCCCTTGCGATATCTTCACGCTGCACCAATTTTCCTGCATGAACATGGTTCACATCACTTAAAAGCCGCATAAATTCAGGGTCGGGTATACCACCGCGGTTACTCCAATCGCGATAGGCATCCTGCAAGCCTTCATTTGGATTAATACAGGTAAGATGTGGAGGCCGTTCCGCCGCAATGGCCCATTGTGTCATGGCCAGATACGAGGTTCCTGTCAGTGCTGTCTTTCCACTGCACCACTCTTGCAGAGCCAGCCATTCAATATAATCATAACAATCCTCTGCCTCCTGAGAACCCAACATGACAATATCGCCTTCGCTGTGAACAATGCCCCGGGGATCGGGATGGCAAACTGCATATCCTTTTTCGCACCACCATGCCGGATCCGGCCCTTCAAATTTTTGAAAACCAGACAGTGCATCATCAGGGATTCCAATCATTTTAAACATATCCGTATAACGTGGTGCATTGCCGCTGCTTTTACCGTAAGGGCTCCATGCTATGATGGCTGGAACTTTTTCATCTGTAGCAGGACGGAAAATATCCGTATAAATTGTAACACCATCTCTAAGCTTAACCGGTACATCTTTTTCAAAAATAATATCACAAGCAAGCGGTTTAAATCTGTCATCCAACTGATAGCCTTTCGGCAACACTCTGGTTCCTGGAGCAAAGCGAACCAAAATTCCATGAGTAACGCCATCGTCTACAAATTCTACAGATGGTTTGAACAACATCATCTTTTTTACTTCTTCATTCATAATAAATTTCTCCTTTCCTAAAACCAGGTTCTGTTAAGTTGTTAGGGAAAAAAGTCATGAAAACCCTTTATATCAAAGCTTTGCAGTCTTGGCCTTTATCTCCTTAAATGAATCTTACTCCCACGCTATTCATGGTTATTGTCTTTCATATTTTCTTAACAGAACCTAAAACCATTATCAGGGAATTCTTATCAACTTTTATTTTAGTTCACAAAACACATGAAAACAATCGATAGAATTTATTAAGTATATGTATAACAAACGAAAGACACCATATTGTTCATTATGCTATGAAAATATCCTTAGTTGACAAAGTTTGCCCAGACAAGTAATATTATTATAGTTAGATGCCAAAAACTATAAATAGATGAGGACAAAAACATGGAGCAAAAAAAAGAAGATTTACGGGTGCAGAAAACGAAGGCAAATATAAAAGAAACTTTTTTGACACTTTTAGAAACAAAGTCTTTGCATAAACTACGTGTTCGAGAAATTCTGGATAATGCGAAAATCAACAGAGCTACGTTCTATAAATATTATCACGACAAATACGATTTAGCAGCACAATGTGCCGCAGAATGCATAGAAGCCATAACGCCTTTCATTGATAAACGGTTTAATACACAAAATAATACGCAAGAAACACAGTCCACCATCTTATCTATATATAATTATCTGCAGGCAAACCGACGTACACTTTTATTATTATGGGAAAATGAAGGGGATGAGCTGCATCTCTATCGAGACATGGAAGCCTTACTCCGAAAACATTGTCTGATACATATTAATAACACCACAATCGAGAATCCAGAATTTAAAGATTATCTTGCAACCTTATATGCGTCTCTCGTAATGACTACTATTAAATGGCATTTGGAGCAAAATAGTCAAATTGACATTCAACGATTATTTTCCTATGTTAATACAACGGTGCAAAATAATCTACTGTAAAAGACATACCTTCAGGATAGCTCTTGTATGATGCCATACAAAATGTTATACTCTCGCGCAATGACCGAGGCTCAACATCAGTTTTTCTAAAATTGTGACATCTTTTATTTTTAATAGGTTACCGCAACGCCTGTTACAGTGACTACAAGCAACAACAAAGAGCATTTATTTTCTATTTACACAGAAAATAAATGCTCTTTGTTGTTGCTCATCTCAGAAAATCAATTGCTACAAAAATTATTTTACTTCTACGCTAGCGCCTGCATCTTCCAATTTTTTCTTAATTTCTTCTGCTTCAGCTTTTTCAACTTTTTCTTTTACAGGTTTTGGAGCACCGTCAACAACTTCTTTTGCTTCTTTCAAGCCTAAGCCGGTGATTTCACGTACTGCTTTGATAACAGCAATTTTGTTGCCGCCAGCAGAAGTCAGAATTACGTCAAATTCAGTCTGTTCTTCTTCAGCAGGAGCAGCAGCGCCGCCAGCTACAGCTACAGCTACAGGAGCAGCAGCACTTACGCCGAATTCTTCTTCGAAAGCTTTTACTAATTCGGATAATTCGATAACAGATAATTCTTTTACTGTATCAATGATTGTTTGAATTTTAGACATTGTAATCTCTCCTATTTTCATTTATTTTACGAAACTATGCGCACCGTCTTACGCAGTTTCTTTGGATTTGCGGATTTCTTCCAATACATAAGCCATTCTCTGGATTGGAGCCTGGAAACAAGAAGCAACCTGAGCCAGCAGAACTTCTTTTGGTGGCAGTTCGCCCAGAGCGATAACGCCAGCCTGATCCAGATATTCGCCTTCTAACAGACCGCCTTTAATTTCCAGGATTTTATTTTCCTTAGAAAATTTTGAGATAATCTGTGCAGGAGCGATTAAATCTTCTCCGCCGAACGCGATAGCAGTTACCCCTTTAAAAGTAGGCACCAGCGCATCTGCACCAGCTTCTTTTGCAGCGATTGTCAGCAATGTGTTTTTTACAACGCGGTAATCAACACCTGCTTCTCTCAACTGTTTTCTCAATTTTGTAGCCTGTGCTACCGTTAAACCACGGTAGTCTACAACTACGATTGTTTTAGAAGTATTAAACTTCTCAACTAATTCAGCTACAATAGCCTTTTTTCCTTCTAAACTACCCATTTCAGCACCTCCTAACGAGTGTATTATAATTAATACAGAACTGAAATTACTGACCGACCATATAAAAAGCCTTTGCGTAGAAACACAAAGGCAGAAATTGCATAGCAACAATGGCCTCGGTAGGAAATTAAGTCTTGCGACACCTACTGTCTACAGCGAAAATCTATTCAGTTAAGCATTCATATTATATCTATTTCATCCTTGCTTGTCAATAAAACTATTGCAATTTTAAAGGATTGATTTTTACACCAGGGCCCATTGTTGAAGAAACAGATACGCTCTTAATGTATTGACCTTTCTGGCTGGCTGGTTTTGCTTTTACAATGACGTCAACTAAAGTTTTGAAGTTATCTTCCAGATGCGCCTGTTCAAAGCTAACTTTTCCGATTGGAGCATGAATAATCCCTGTTTTGTCAACACGGTATTCAATTTTACCAGCTTTTACTTCATTAACAGCTTTGGTAACATCCATGGTTACAGTACCTGTTTTTGGGTTTGGCATTAAACCTTTTGGCCCTAACAGACGACCAATTTTACCAACAACGCCCATCATATCAGGGGTTGCAACGGCAACATCAAATCCGAACCAACCGCCCTGGATTTTAGCCACCATATCTTCAGCGCCGACAAAGTCTGCACCGGCTGCTTCGGCTTCTTTTGCTTTTTCGCCTTTTGCAAACACTAATACGGTCTGGCTTTTCCCAGTTCCGTGTGGCAGTACAACCGCACCACGAATCTGCTGATCGGATTGTCTTGGGTCAACGCCAAGTCTAAATGCAACTTCCACTGTTTCATCGAATTTAGCAGCAGCAGTTTTTTTCACCAGCGCGATTGCATCGTTTACTTCGTATAAAGTTCCTTTTTCAACCTGCTTGCTGGCTTCCACATATTTTTTACCATGCTTTGGCATACGTTCTTTTCCTCCTCTGTGGTTCTGCGGAAAATTCCTCCCACATCATTACGCGGCAGAAAACAATTAGTCTTCTACGATTTCAATACCCATGCTTCTTGCAGTACCTTCAATCATGCTGATTGCAGCTTCCAGGCTGGCAGCGTTTAAATCCTGCATTTTTTCTTCAGCAATTGCTTTTACTTTAGAAGCAGGCACTTTTGCAACCTTTTTGCGGTTTGGTTCGCCAGAAGCTCTTTCAATTCCAGCAGCTTTTTTCAACAATACTGCGGCTGGTGGAGTTTTTGTGATAAAACTGAAAGAACGGTCAGCGTAAACTGTGATTTCAACAGGAATAATTAAACCTGCCTGATTTTTTGTTCTTTCATTGAATTCTTTACAGAATCCCATGATATTAACACCATGCTGACCTAATGCAGGACCAACTGGTGGTGCAGGATTTGCTTTCCCAGCAGGCACTTGCAATTTTACAAAACCAACGACTTTCTTTGCCATTATTGGTGCACCTCCTTAAAACAGAATGTGGTATAACGGGGGTTTCCCTCCCACTAAAACTAGATATGCAAGCATATCTAAACTTTAAAAACCTGATCATATTCCAAATCGACAGGTGTTTCACGGCCACCAAACAGAGAAAGCATCACTGTTACCTTACCTTTTTCCATATCAATGGCGCTAACTCGTCCTATCATGCCGCGGAAGGACGGGTCTAAAATTTCTACATTATCGCCGATTTCATAATCGGTTACCCGTCTTGCTTCTTCCAATCCCTGCTGCCGCAGCAGTGTCTGCACTTCTGCTTCATGCAGCGGAACCGGCTTGGTTCCAGCACCGACAAAACCCGTTACCCCTGTTGTGTTACGCACAACATACCAGGAATCGTCAGTCATAATCATTTCCACCAGAACATATCCCGGAAAAACTTTTCTTTTATTGACCTTTACCTTATCGTTCTTTTTTTCCTCAACATCTTCTGTTGGAACCATAATTCGGAAGATATAATCTTCCATATTCATGGATTCAATTCGTTTTTCCAAGTTGGTTTTTACTTTGTTTTCGTAACCTGAATAGGTATGTACTGCATACCAGCTTTTTTCTTCCATATAATCAGGCTCCTAACTTAAATTAATAAACCAAAAATTCCACCTACAATAGAATCCACAATCCAAATTAAAGCTGCAATTAAAACCACTGTTACTAATACAACATTTGTATAAGTGATTAGCTCTTTTTTTGTAGGCCAGTGAACCTTTTTCAATTCATTCAGAGAGGCTTTACTGGATCTTTTGGCTTTCGCAAAGAAACCAACTTTCTTTTCAGGTTGTTTTTCACTCATTCGGCAATCATCCTACCTTATTTAGTTTCTTTGTGCAAAGTGTGGGTTTTACAAAACGGGCAGTATTTTTTCAACTCAACTCTATCTGGATTATTCTTTTTGTTTTTTGTCGTACTATAGTTACGTCTTT
>CABQBF010000073.1 GCA_902462325.1 uncultured Peptococcaceae bacterium | reverse complement strand
AGCCGCGAGGCAGTATTGGACAAATAAAACCAAGCGGTTGGCAGACAGTGCAATACGATATTGTGGACGGTAAATATTTGTATAACCGCTGTCATTTGGTCGGTTATCAGCTCAGTGGTGAAAACGCTAACGAACAAAATTTAATTACCGGCACACGTTATATGAATGTGGAGGGGATGTTGCCCTTTGAAAATCTGGTAGCCGACTATGTGCAAGAAACAGACAACCATGTATTGTATCGGGTTACGCCAGTTTTTACCGGCGACAATTTACTGGCCGACGGTGTACAGATAGAGGCGTTGTCGGTGGAGGACGAAGGCGCCGGTATTTGTTTCAATGTATTCGTTTATAATGTGCAGCCTGGCATCAATATTGATTACGCTACCGGTGAAAGCAGCTTAGCTGCCGCAGAGGAAATGGCTGAGCCAGTCGGTGGAGAAATCCGTGGCAATGTCAATTCTAAAATTTATCATTGTCCTGGTCAGGCCAACTATGACAGCATGGCTGATTCTAAAAATTTAGTGGTCTTTGCTACTGAAGAAGAAGCTATTGCCGCCGGATATCGGAAAGCGAAGAATTGACAAAGGCATGAACTATTGACATATGGATTGGAAAAACAGAAAACCAGTGGTTTCTCAAGTGATAACCACTGGTTTTTCTGTTTTATGATTAAGGTTCTTCGCTATCTTCCAACACTTGTCCCATCATACGGGCGCCCAGTTTGAACCCCTCGATAAAATCGTCTTCCGCATCAATTGTCATCAGGTCTAAATATTCGTCTAATAAATTCTTAAATTCGACTGTTAGTTCTGCGGGCAGTTTGGCACAAAAGGCAGCAGATTTTTGTTGGAATTGATGATAGGCTTTGTCGTAACGGGCAGATCTGTTTCTGGCATAGGGCTCAATTTTACCGTGATATAAATCTGTTAGTATGGTTTCTTTTTTTGGCATAGTATGTAACTCCTTTGAGGACGAATTTTTCAAGAATTTTTCGTTGCTGTTCGTATCGGTTTCATAGCCGAAAGTCTTTTTAGTTCATCTCCAATAAATCTGTCATAGGAACTTGTAACACCTTGGCAAAGGCCATTAATTCAAAATCTGTTACAAGGCGCAGTTGTAACTCAATACGGCTCATTGTTTTTTGGTCAAGCAGTACGCCGTATGCTTTTAGCAAATTGGCCAGCTCTGTCTGGGAAAATTTCTGTTTTTGACGTTCTTCGCGGATTCTTTTTCCACAAATATTTTTCAATGTGTTTTTATAAAGAATTGGTCTCATGGTTTCCTCCGATATGTAAAATTGCGCTTCTGCGTAGAAATTAAAATGAAACTCCTTTTGTACAACGATTATAATTTTCTGACATCTTTAGAATATAGTTTAACATAATAATTCTTTTATTACAAGTAAACCATATGCTATGTGCGAGGAAAACGATAAACTAATTACAAAAGGATGGTGAATTGATGGACGTTTTAGTAGAATTACGAAATTTACTTGAAAAACGTGGATGGACAGAATATCGATTAGCTAAGGAATGTGGCTTGAGCAATTCGACCATTGCCAATATTTTTCGGCGCAATACGTTACCAACGATTCCCACATTGGAAATCATCTGCCGGAACGGCTTTGGAATCACGCTGGCACAGTTTTTTGCAGAAGATAAGATGATAGAATTAACACCTGAACTGGAAGAACTTTTTGAGGCTTGGAAACCGTTAACATTAGAGGAAAAAGAGTTATTGCTGAAGATTGCCCATTCTTATCATAAATCATAATTTGTGCTTAACTATAGGCAACAAGGTAATATAGAAGAAGGTCTGCTCCGCTTTCGGAGATAGGCCTTTTATTTTTCTTTAGGCAAAGAAAAGGTGTTTTTGCAGTTTGAGCGGTATTATCAATTCCAAAATGGGGATAGTACCGCTTTGTATCTGTTGCTCCTTGCCTGGCACAATCTTGTATGTAGTCGCTTATTTTGCAGTGCAGATACGGCAAAGGCGCTGGGAGATAAGCGGTCTGGTAATACAATGACAGACCATGATAAGGAGTCGGTGATTCACCGAGTCTTTATAAATGGTGTTTCCAGAAGGTGATGGTTACGGTTTAGCAGTTCAGTCGGACGGGGTAGTTGGGTAAGTTTTGCAGAATGGAAATATAATGATAGGTTGTGCTGCAACTTTTTTGGTGATTTTGCGTCTAACCAAATGAGGAAATTTTTTCATATTGGGTTGTAGGGCTTAGAAGCTTTGTTGCCCATTTTCAGGAGGGATATGATGCGAATGAAAAAAAGATTGGCGGCAAGCTGTTTATGTGTGGCGTTGCTGTTGGGATTGCCTGGCTGTAGTCAGCAAAGTGTGCCACAGCAGGAAATCAACTTTGTAACAGTGGAGGATGGCAGCATTCAGCGGGAGCAAACGGTGCAACTGGCCGATTTTTCCTATGGGCTTTTGCGGCAGGCGGCGCGCCTGCAGGACGAAAACCTTTTGGTATCACCATTATCGGCCTGGTTGGCGCTATCCATGACAGGGCAAGGTGCGGCAGGGGATACTGCTCAAGTTTTTCAGACCTTCTTTCAGGATTTGGATCAACAGCAGCAACGCCTGTTGGCAGCTTGGGTGATGCAGAAGGCACAGCAGGAGCGGGGCGCTACTCGAGTGGGCTTGGCTAACAGTATTTGGTGCGATGACGAGATGACTGTCCGCGATGATTTTTTACAGACGGTGCAGCAATACTACCGGGCCCAGGTTGAGTCGGTGGATTTACAGGGGGCGGAAGCTGTGCAAGCGGTCAATGGTTGGATTGCCGATGTCACCGAGCAGCGGATTGCCCATATGCTGGAGGACATTGACGACGATGCGGTGCTGTTATTGGTCAATGCCTTAACCCTGGATGCTCAGTGGCAGAGTCCCTTTGACAGTGCAGATACCTATGAACAGTCCTTTTATTGCGCCGATGGTGCGGAAAAAAGGCTACTATTTATGCATCAGCAG
Organism: uncultured Peptococcaceae bacterium; assembly: GCA_902462325.1. Classification (GTDB taxonomy): domain Bacteria; phylum Bacillota; class Peptococcia; order Peptococcales; family Peptococcaceae; genus UBA7185. The sequence continues at coordinate 9,387 of CABQBF010000073.1, read as the reverse complement.
TATGAGCAGGGCATCTATTTGCAATGGCAGCAGGGCGCGGGTATTGTGTTACCCTATGATGACGGCAATTTGGTTCTGGTGGCGTTACTGCCTGCTGAAAGCAGCCATTGCGGGCAGCTTTTGGAACAGCTATCGGCCGATTGGGTGGAACAGCTCTTATCGAACAGTGAAATCTGTGCGGTGCAGTTGGCTTTGCCCAAGTTTGAGATGAACAGCGCTCTGCAGCTCAATGACGTGTGCAAGGTCATGGGGCTGGGGATTGCTTTTGATGGACAGCGCGCCGACTTTTCTAACATGGGAAGTAGCTCCAACGGCAATGTTTTTATTGGCAGGGTGCTGCAGAATTGTCAGTTACGGTTGGACGAACTGGGCACGCAAGCTGCTGCGGCTACTGTGGTAGAGATGAAACGGGAATCTATTGTTGAGTTGCCGGAAAATTTAGTGGAGTTGCAATTTAACCGGCCCTTTGTGTATTTGGTGCTGGATAGGGAAAGCCAGTTTCCTTTATTTGCTGGCGTTTATCAGGGAGAATAGCGGGTATGTACGACTTCCCTATGTAGAATTTTTAATGAGGATTCTGCATGGGGAAGTTGTTTTTCTGCGGCAAATAGTGTAGAGTATAAGGGAAGATGTGGCCTGAAATGAGGGATGAAGATGATTTTTGTGTGTACGGGACAGCAATGTGGAACTGTGATGGAGCAGGACGAGCCGCTGGCTGTCTGCCCGCAGTGCGGCGGAGCGATGCAAATGATTGCAGAAGAAGAATTGAACGGCTGGCAGTGGTGTAATTTAGGTATTTTTTGGCGTTTACAAAATACAGAAGCGGGCGATGCGCGGGCCGTGCATTGCTTGACTGAGGCCGTAAAGCGGGGCGATTCTTGCGCCCGCAGCAATTTGGGCGTGTGCAAGCAATATGGCATTGGCACGGTGCAGGATGAAGCCGGAGCTTTCCAATTGTATCAGCAGGCGGCAGAGGAGGGCTATGTGCCGGCTTTATATCGGTTGGCCTGTTGTTATGAATATGGCGTAGGCACAGCGCAAAGTTGGAGTCAGGCTTTCGCTCGATTTTTAGAAGCGGCTGGAGAAGGCCATATGGGGTCATTGAATATGGTGGGCTATTGCTACGAATATGGCTATGGTACAAAAGCCAATATGGAAGTTGCCTTTTCTTGGTACCGGCAGGCAGCCATGCGCGGCGATTCTATCGCCCAGGTCAATTTGGGCAAGTGCTATGAGTTTGGCAAGGGCACGGACAAAAATCCGCAGTTGGCAGCAAAATGGTACGGTACCGCCGTGCAAAATGGAGAAGCAGAGGCTTTTTGTCGTTTGGGGCGCTGCAGAGAATATGGCATCGGGATGGAAAAAAATCCGGAACAGGCGCTACAACTTTATATCCAGGCGGGAGAGCGGGGCTATAGCTATGGCTTTTATAAAGCGGCCTGCTGCTATGAGGACGGCATTGGCGCAGAGCGAGATGTTGGGCAGGCTGTGCAGTATCTTAATCGAGCTATAGAGATGGGCGATGCCGACGCTATTTGTCAAATGGGTTATTATTATGAATATGGTATCGGTGTGGAACAAGATGCAGAGAAAGCCTTTCAATGTTTCCAGGAGGCGGCAGAGCTGGGCTATGGTTCGGCCTATACGTCGTTGGGTGGCTGTTATGAAACAGGCACCGGCGTCGAAAAGGATTTGACCAAGGCGGTGGCCTGCTACCAGACCGGCGCGGAGATGGGACAGACGCGGGCCCAATATAATCTGGCCTGTATGTATGACGGCTATGGCTTGGAGCTTGATTATGAGAAAGCCCTGTACTGGTACAAGCAGGCGGCCAAAGGGGGGCACTACAGTGCCATCAACAATCTGGGGCTGTGTTATCGGGACGGCAAGGGCTGTGCCGTAGATTATGCTATGGCCATAAAGTGTTTTACCTATCTTGCCGAGCAGAATGTGGCCAGCGGTTGGCTAAATTTGGGCCATGTTTATTATTATGGATATGGTGTGGAGCGGGATTGGTCCAAAGCGGCTCAGTGTTATCAGAAAAGTGCCGAGGGCGGCGACGCACGGGGCATGAATCAGCTTGGTTGGATGTATGATAAGGGCAAGGGCGTAGCGCAAAGTGATGCACTGGCCTACGCCTGGTATCAGAAGTCAGCCGATTTGGGAAATTTGTATGGACAGGTCCAGGTAGGGGAATGTTATCTCCATGGCCAAGGCGTACGGCGCAATCTGAAAAAAGCGCTGCACTATATTAAAGCTGGCGTGGCGCAGGAGGACGGATTTGCCCTTTATTTGCTGGGCGAATGCTATGAAACGGGTACAGGGGTGAAAGCCAATTTGGATAAAGCGCTTTCTTTATATCAAAGAGCAGCCCAGCAGAATAGCGAGGAAAGTTGTTATCGTATGGCGCTGTTTTTGATCGAGGGCAAGGTGCTTTCTCAGGATAGAGAACAGGCGCTGGCCTATTGTAAGGCCGTATCGGAGAATTTGCAGTATAGCGACACCTGCATTTTTACCGGCCCCTTAAAGGAACAGGTGTTGCGGCTGTTGGAAAGTTTCAGGAAGGAAGAAGCAGAGAGAAAGGCGTGATTTTTTATGGAAGAACAGGAGATCTATCGGCGGATTGACCATACCCAGTTAAAGCAGACCGCCGATTGGAAAGCCATAAAAGCTTTGTGCGATGAGGCGATAAGAGGCGGCGCCGCTTCGGTGTGTATTCCGCCTTGTTATGTGGCTAGTGTCAAGGTTTATGTGCAGGAGCAGATGAAAATTTGTACGGTGGTAGGGTTTCCCAACGGCTATCAAACGACGCTGGTGAAGTTAGTGGAGACCAAAGAGGCCCTGGCCAACGGCGCCGACGAGATTGATATGGTTATCAATTTATGTCATGTAAAAAATGGTCAGTGGAGCCAGGTGGCGCACGAAATCAAGGCCTTGAAGCAAGCCTGCGGTCAGCGAATTCTAAAAGTCATTGTAGAAACCTGTTATTTGACAGAAGCTGAAAAACGAACTTTGTGTCAGTTGGTGACAGAGGCCGGCGCCGATTATATCAAAACCAGCACCGGTTTCGGCTCGGCTGGCGCTACGGTGGAGGATGTGGCGCTATTCCGGCAGGAAATCGGCCCTGCGGTCAAAATTAAGGCTGCTGGCGGTATTCGAAGCGTGAAAGCTGCTGAACAAATGATAGCGGCTGGCGCTGATCGGTTGGGCAGTAGCGCCCTGTTAGGGGGCAAATAGCATGGCGTGGCAGATGGACGTGGAACGGGGACGCCAAAATATGGCAGGCTTTTGCAGCTATTGCACTGTGTGCAACGGCAAAGCTTGCGCCGGTAACATTCCCGGCATGGGCGGCAGGGACAGCGGCCGTACCTTCCAGAATAATGTGCAGGCGCTGCAGGAGATTGCAGTGCCCATGAAAATTTTATACGACAGTCAACAGCCTCCTGACTTGCATACTAAAGTGTTGGGCTACGAACTTTCTCTGCCAGTTATGCCCTCGCCCATTGGCGGCTGTGATTTCAACATGTCTACCACGATAGATGAGGACAGCTACGTGCAGGCTCTGATGAAGGGCTGCGTGGAGGAAGGCATTGCGGTGGGTTTAGGTGACGGCGCCCATGACATCATCGCCCAAGCGGCCAATCGGGGGATTGCGCGCTATCCTGGCTGGGGATTGCCCTTTATCAAGCCCTGGAGCGATGCCATCTTTTTTGATAAGCTCAAACAATTGGAAAAGTTGGAGATTCATGCGGTCGGCATCGATTTGGATTCGCTGGGGCTTAGCAATGTAAAACTGCGGGGAGAAAGCATTCCGTTGCGTACCAATCGCCAATTGAAGGCGCTGTTGGCGCAGGTACCCTATCCTGTTGTTGTGAAGGGGGTTACCGATGCCGACGAAGCAGAAATTTTGGTAGAATTGGGGGCAGCGGGTCTTGTGGTTAGTAACCACGGCGGACGGATTTTGGATTGCAGCCCTGGTACTGCCGCGGTTTTGCCTGCCATTGTAAAGCGTTTGAAGGGTGCAGTGCCCATTTTGGTAGATGGCGGTGTGCAGACCGGTTTGGATGTGTATAAGATGCTGCTGCTGGGCGCTGATGCCGTGATGATTGGCAGAGCCTTTACGCGGGCGGTGATGAGCGATTTAGAGCAAGGGGCAGCCCAATATATCCGCCAGCTAAAAGCAGATTTTTCCCATGCCATGCTGATGACCGGTTGCCGGACTGTGGCGGAAATTTATAAGGGCGGAACTGGCAGTTTATCGGACAGCTAACAGAATTGCCGGCGAGAATTGGAGAGAAACGGAGACAAGAATATGGAAAATGGGCTGACGCATTTTGACCAACAGGGTAACGCGGTGATGGTGGATGTTAGCGAGAAGGCTGTAACCCATCGGATTGCCGTTGCCAGTGGAAAAATATTTGTCAATCAGGCAGTTTATGACGCCATTGTGCAAGGAACAGTGAAAAAAGGTGACGTATTAGGTGTAGCGCGGGTGGCTGGGATTATGGCGGCGAAAAAAACCCACGAATTGATTCCCATGTGTCATCCACTGCTGCTGACCAAATGCACGGTAGACTTTGCGTTGTTGCCGGAACAATTGGCTGTGCAGGCGGTTGTCACCGTGAAGGTGAACGGACAGACCGGCGTGGAGATGGAAGCACTGACCGCTGTGAATGTGGCGTTGCTGACCATCTATGATATGTGTAAGGCCATTGATAAAACGATGGAGTTGGGGCAAATTCATTTAGAACAGAAAGCAGGCGGGAAGAGCGGGATCTTTGTCCGCCCTGCCGGACAGAAGCAGGAGTGAGCGCGATGCAGGACCAATACGGACGGAACATCGACTATATGCGGATTTCTATCACAGACCGCTGTAATCTGCGCTGCACCTATTGTATGCCCGAGGAAGGGATTGCGGCGCAATTGTGCCATGACGATTTATTGACCTATGAAGAAATTTTGAGGCTGGTGGGCTGCATGGCAGGCTTAGGCATCAGCAAGATAAAGCTGACTGGCGGCGAGCCGCTGGTGCGGTTGGGCTGCTGCGATTTGGTACGACAACTGAAAGCAGTAGAAGGTATTTCCCAGGTGACCATCACCACCAACGGCGTGTTGCTGGAGGAAATGGCAGGGCCTTTGCTGGAGGCTGGCATTGACGGTATCAACGTCAGTCTGGATACGGTAGAGCGAGAGGTATTTGCCCGCATTACTCGGCGGGATGCCTTCGATAAAGTGATGGCTGGCTTGGAAAAGGTAAAGCAGTTCAAGTTTCCTAATTTGAAAATAAATTGTGTGCCGCTGGTGCAGTTTAATCAGGAGCAAATTGTGCAGTTAGCTGCTCAAGCCAAGGACTATCCGCTGGCGGTGCGGTTTATTGAGCTGATGCCCATTGGCCTGGCCCAGTCCTATACAGCGGTGGATAAGCAGCAAATCATGCAGTTGCTGACAGCGGCCTTCGGGCCGTTGACAGCCTATTCTGGACGGTTGGGCAATGGGCCTGCCGAATATTATAGTCTGCCCGGCTTTCAGGGAAAAATCGGCTTTATCGGTGCCATTCACAATAAATTCTGCGGACGATGCAATCGCATTCGTTTGACCTCCAACGGCTTTTTGAAGCTGTGCCTTAATCAAAATAAAGGGATAGAATTGCTGCCGCTGCTGCGAAACGGATGCAGCGACACCATTTTGACAGAAAAGATAGCAGAAGCCCTTTGGCAGAAGCCCTTGGAGCATCATTTTTATGAAGCAGGAAAGCAGCAGGATACCGATAGCCGCCAGATGTTTCAGGTGGGCGGCTGACGCTTGTTACAATGCAAAAGGATAAAGAAGAAAAGGAAAACTGGAAAGGAGAACGGTGATTGATATGTTTCAGGCTGCCATTATCACAGCTAGCGATAAAGGTTCCCGTGGTCAACGGGAAGATGTTAGCGGACAGGTTGTAAAAGAAATTTTGGAAAAGAACGGTTACACTGTGGTGCAGCAGATGATTCTGCCAGACGAACGGCAACTGCTGGCCGACGAGATGCGGCGGCTTTGCGCAGAACAGGTGGATTTGATTTTAACCACCGGCGGCACCGGCTTTTCTCCGCGGGATTGGACGCCGGAGGCTACGTTGGATGTTGTTGAACGGCAGGTGCCGGGCATTCCAGAAGCTATGCGCATGAATAGCCTGCAGATTACCAAACGGGCCATGTTAAGCCGGGCTGTGGCCGGCATTTGTCAGCAAACGCTGATTATCAATTTACCGGGCAGCCCCAAGGCTGTGCGGGAAAATTTAGAATTTATTGTCACGGAGCTGGCGCACGGCTTAGAAATTTTGCGGGGACAAGCCCAAGACTGCGCCAGACCATAATGCGAATAAAAGAGCATATACAAAGCTGCGCGAAAATTTTTCGTTGCAGCTTTGTTTTTGGGTTGGCAGTTTTTTATAATGACAGTATCGAAAAAATTTGCATGAAACACTTTCAATAACAGGAATCATAAATTTGTTGGCTTGTGCCGGTATTTTTACGAGGATTTTACTGGAAAGCAGGATTTTTTTTCATGGGCAAGGAAATCTTGTACAATTATAGTTGTTGGCCGATTTTGACAGCCATTCTATCATAGATTGCTTTTCTGCGGCAAAAATTTATGGTATAATAAACCAGTCAAACAGGTTTTCAAAAAAAGGAGAGAATTTGTTATGTTTTTCGGAAGTTCCATCACCAGCATGGTAGCTACTTTGCTGGCGGTGCTGATGGCCATTACCTTTCATGAAACTGCCCACGGTTTTGTGGCCTACAAATTGGGCGATCCTACCGCCAAAAATCAGGGCCGGTTGACGTTAAATCCGTTGGCTCATTTAGATCCGATCGGCGCTCTGTTGATGTTGGTGGCTGGTTTTGGCTGGGCGAAACCGGTGCCGGTCAATCCTTTTTATTTTAATGGCGACCGCAATAAGGGGATGATGCTGGTGTCCATTGCCGGACCTGCCACCAATCTAGTCCTATCCTTTATCGCCTACTTCATTTATGTAGCTGGCAATGGATTTATGACCATTCCCTTTGTAAACACTTTTTTGTATTATTGCATTACGTTGAACATCTATCTGGCGATCTTTAATTTAATTCCTATCCCGCCGCTGGATGGCTCTAAAATTTTAGCCGGATTTTTGCCAAAAGCGACGGCCTATAAGTACCTGAATACAGTAGAAAAATACGGCTTTTTAATTTTGATGGTATTAATTCTTTTGAACATTACAGATTTGTTTTTAGTGCCAATTGCCAACGCCGTGTTGAGCCTGTTTTCGTTCCTGTTGGGACTGATTTTTTAAACGGAGGCAAAAGCATGGCGGAAAGCAAAAAATATGAAATCCATCTGGACAATTTTGATGGACCATTAGATTTGTTGCTTCATCTAATTGACAAAAATAAGATGGATATTTATGATATTCCCATCGCCGTTATTACAGAACAATATCTGGCTTATTTAGAAGAAGCCCGGGAGATGGATTTGGAAATCGCCAGCGAATTTTTGCTGATTGCGGCGACGTTGGTGAACATCAAAGCCCGTATGTTGCTGCCAAAACGGAAAACAGCCGACGGGGAGGAACTGCCGGAGGATGATCCGCGGGCAGAATTGGTGCAGCGTTTGGTGGAATACCGGTTTTACAAAGAAACAGCCCACATGCTGCAGCAAAGAGAGCAGGTGGAGCCTACTTATATGCTGAAACCGCAGGATGTGGAGCAGCTAACCGGTATGCTGGAGCCCGGCAATCCGCTGGAGCATGTAACTTTAGAACAACTGTTGCAGGCTTTTTCCCAGGTGATGGAGCAGGCGGAAGCGGAAACGCCCCATGAACTAGCCTTGGCCAAGGAAGAATATCTGGTGGAAGACAGCATTGCTCAAATCCGGCAGCGGTTACAGACAGAGAACAGCATTGAGTTTACCACATTATTCCGGCGCAGTGACCGGAAACGGAAGATTATCACAGTATTTATGGCGTTGCTGGAGTTGTGCAGGTTAGGAGAGCTGACCTTTCAGCAGCAGAACAATTTCGGTGCTCTATGGATATTTCCGCGTAAGCAGAGCAATGAGGTGAAGTAGTTGCAGTATGTAGAAAAAATTAGGGCGACCATAGAGAGCTTGCTTTTCATTACCAATGAGCCGTTGACACCAGCCCAGTTGGCTGAGCTGGCCGAGCTGGAGGAGGAAGACGTTCTGGATGTGCTGAGCTGGCTGCAGGAGGACTACAGCGACGCATCTAAGGGCATCGGCGTTATCCAGTTGGGAGATGGCTATATTATGGCCATCAAGCAGGAATATCTGCCCTATGTAGAAAAATTGTACCGGCCGCAAATCAATACGCTGTCTATGGCAGCTTTGGAGACTTTATCCATCATCGCCTATAAGCAGCCGGTAACCCGCGGCGAGGTGGAGCTAATTCGCGGTGTCAAGGCCGATAAGATTATCCAAAATTTAATCAGCAAGGAGCTGATTGAAGAACGAGGCCGCAAGGACGCGCCAGGTCGCCCCATTCTTTACGGAACCACCAGAAAATTTTTGCAGTATTTTAATATTGCTAGTTTAGATGAATTGCCTACCAATCATTTGCGGGATTTGGATATGGCGGAGGCCGAGTCGTTGGTGGCCGATGAGTTGGAATTGCTGACGATGGAGCATGGCGAAGAATAAGAAATCTTTTTATTGTGTTTTCCGGACGGGAATAGTATAATAAAACGATATGATTTGCATATCCATAAAGAAAATAGGACGCAAACAGACCCTGTGTCTGATACCATATAGTTATGAGAGAGAAGCAGAAAAGTCGAGGGGGAAAGACGATGTGCGGAATAGTAGGATATATCGGGAAGCGAAATGCGGTGGAAGTGCTGTTGGACGGCTTACATAAGCTGGAATATCGGGGCTATGATTCATCGGGCATTGCCATTGTGAACGACAGACAGATTACCGTAGAAAAAGCGGAAGGTAAGCTGTGTAATTTAGAAGAAAAAATCAAGGAGCTGCACTTAAACAGCTCGATTGGCATAGGTCATACCCGATGGGCCACCCACGGACGTCCGTCGGATTTTAATGCCCATCCCCATACCAGCCAGAACGGTCGGTTTGCTGTGGTGCATAACGGCATCGTGGAAAATTATTTAACCTTAAAAGAAACCTATCTAGCAGGAGAGCAGTTCACTTCGGAGACCGATACGGAAGTGGTGGCGCACCTATTGGAGAAATTTTATAACGGCAATTTTGAGGAAGCGGTGCTCAAGGTGCTGGATGTGTTAGAAGGCGCCTATGCGCTGGTGATGGTGTGCGCAGACGAGCCGGATAAAATCATCGCTTGCCGCAAGGATAGTCCTATGGTGCTGGGCGTCGGCGACGGGGAGAGCTTTATCG
>CABQBF010000072.1 GCA_902462325.1 uncultured Peptococcaceae bacterium | reverse complement strand
CCCGGTTTGGCGATTCCGGCTGGTCCTATGTTGTTGGCTGGGATGATTTATGTAGTAGCAGCAACAATTCTTATGCTGCTGGTTGGTAAGTTTCTGTTAAAGATTGACGCCGATCATTACACAACAACGCCAGAATTGTGTGAAGAGTATGCAAAATATAAGATGAATCGATATCAAAAAGCCGGTCTGGTTCTGATAGTTGTTTATTTCTTAGTACTAATGCTTCCACAGATTATTGCTACGTTACCTGGTGCTGCTTTTTGCAATAACTTGGGTGTAATTGGCTGGAGTGTGCTCTACATGACAATCTTTGTAATGTGGAAAGATGAGGACGGAAAATCCGTAGTTAATTTAGCTGAATGCTTTACCAAGCTGCCTTGGGCTATGCTAATGTTGTTAGCGGTTACCTATCCGTTGGCTGATGCTATGGAATCGGCAGATACTGGGATTACAGCAACAATAGCAGCTACATTAACGCCAATTTTAATGAACATGGATGTGACGCTCTTAATGATTGCGTCTATGATTATTTTAGCAATTGTTACCCAGTTCATGCACAATATCGTAATGGGTGCTATCTTTTTGCCAATGATTCCACCAATTGTAATGCAGATGGGTGGAAATCCATATACCTGTTTCTTCCTGATGTATCTGGCTCTGATGTGCGCCTATGTTACGCCGGCAGGAAGTATGATGACAGGTCTTGTGTTTGGACATGAGACGATGGTTCGTAAGGATGCATATATTTTTGGTCTGCTCTTTTTAGCGGCAACGATTATAGTAGCCATTTGCATGATTCCATTGTTAAACATTTTGTTTGCCATGTAAAAAATTTACTAAGCTTGACTGTGCGCTATAAATGAATATGCAAAAACAATAAGGATAAGGCACTACACAGACTGGAACGCTATAATTTGGCGTTTCAGTCTTTTTATATTGGTTGCGTTTTTTCATCTTGTATAATGTGGTATTGTTTTGCCTATACTAAACAAAAAAGCGGAGGTTGGGCAAGATGATAGATGCGGGCATTGTGTTTTTTCAGACAGTGGCTTCTTTTTTGATTTTATTGCTGTTGACTCGTTTATTGGGCAAGCAACAGGTATCCCAGTTAACCTTTTATGAATATTTGAATGGCATTACCTTTGGTTCTATTGCGGCTAATATGGCTACCGATGATTTGGCTAACGCGCCAGATCATCTTGTAGGATTGGTGACCTATGGTATCTTAACGTTGCTGGTTTCTTGGCTGGCGTTAAAAAACCGGAAATTTCGTAAAGCCTTAGCTGGAGAGCCTGTGATTGTAATACAAGATGGCAATATTTTAGAAGATAATCTTCGGAAAATGCATATGGATTTGGATGAACTTACCATGTTGCTGCGAGCAGAGAATATTTTTGATTATAAAGAATTGGAACTTGCCATTGTAGAGCAATCTGGGGCGCTTAGCGTGATGAAAAAGCCAGCTTATCAGGGGGTGACGCGGCAAGATTTGCATTTGCATGCGAAATCAAAGGGATTAGCGGTAGAGGTCATTATTGACGGTCAGATTGTTTATGAAAATTTGCGGGCCATGGATTTGGACGGAAAATGGCTGGTAGAGCAATTGCGGCAAAGAAAAATTGCCAAGGCATCGCAGGTTTGTCTGGCTACAGTCAATAAGCAGCGACAACTGCAAATTGATTTATTTGATGATGTAATTCCAGGCATGATGGATATTTCAGAAGAAGACACGCCTCAAATTTCTTTAGATCATATCCAGATAACCGACAAAGAGAAGTCTAGTAAAAATCTATTTTGAATATCCTTCTCCTTTCCGCATATACATGCAAATAAGAGCATATTGACGGAAAGGAAGAATGTTTATGCCGGAAGATAAGTTGCGACTGCAGGAAGCTGTTCGTGAAATGATTGCTATGCCCAAAGATACGGTACTGAACCTTCCGCGAATTATTCTGTTGGGTAATTTACAGTGCTGTGTGGAAAATCATCAAGGTGTTTTACAATATACCCCTGGTTTAGTTGGTTTACAGGCAGGCACCTATCGGATTTATATTGAAGGGCAGGAATTGGTGATTACTTCGCTGACGGCGGATGCTATTTATGTGGAAGGAAAAATCGGGCAGGTGCGCTATGAGATTTGAGCAATATATAAGCGGTATGGTGGAGTTGCGTTTGCCTGCCCAGCAAACGGAAGAGATTTTACAGCAGCTTACAGCGGCAGGCATTCATTTGTACCAAGTGAAGCGGTGTGATGAATTTCTCTATGTGTGGATTCACTTAGATGATTTTGGTATGTTACAGCATCTGTTGCGAGATCGGCATTGCCCCTTTCATGTACAAACAAGGCAAGGCATTCCTTTTATGTTGAACGCCGTAAAGCGCAGGAAAGGTTTATGGTTGGGATGTTTTTTCAGCTTCTCGCTGCTTTATTTGCTATTTTCATTTTTATGGAGTTATGAGGTAAGTGGCAATGTGCAATATAGCGACGCCCATATGATTGCTCTCGTGCAGGAATACGGACTATTACCTGGTTCTCGGATTGCTAAATTTGATTATGATGCTTTGGAGCAGCAAATTATATTGGACCATCCAGAGTTTGTGTGGGTGCAGCTACAGCCTAATGGGACAACGTTAGGCATTACAGTGAAGGAACGCTTGCCTGATGAACAAGCCAAACAGCAGCAAAGCAGTATTGTGGCTGCGTGCGATGGTCGAATTACAGAATTTCTGGTATTTCGCGGCACGCCTTTGGTGAAGCAAGGCGACTGGGTAAAAAAAGGGCAGGTTTTAATTGGCGGATGGGATTATCCAGACCGGCAGCGCGATAATAGCGGCAACTTTGCGCCTGCCGGAGAACCCTATGCAGTACGGGCTAAAGGGGTAATCAGAGGGGAAAAAGAACAACGGGCCATCGGCAGCTGTGCGTTAGAAGAACGGAGTTTGCAGTCGACAGGCAATGAAAAAAAACAATACGCCCTTGCCTGGCGGGGATTTCAATTTGTGCTGTGGGGCCCGAAGGAGTCGCCATATCAGTACAGTTATCAACACACAGAGCAACATAGTTTGTTGCAGTGGCAGCAATTTTATTTGCCTGTTTATATAAAAACAACGGTATTTGAAGAAAAAATGCTGCAGCAAAGGACTTATACCAGAGAAGAGGCCTATTTGGTGGCATTGGAACGGGCACGCAAGCGGTTACAGGAGCAGCTTCCAGCAAGTAGCCAGATGCTTCACGAAAGCAGCGGTATTTATGGAACGGAACAGGAGCATGTGGTGCAGGCTGAAGTGGTATGGACGGTGGAAGGAAATTTGGCACAGCTGCAGCAGGTTCAAGTGCCGCAAGAAAAAGTGTCAACAGAACTTGAAGAAACTGCAGCAACTCAACAGGAGGCGACGGAAGGCTAAAAGATTCCGGTCGCCTTTCTTATTCTATAAGTTTATTTTGCAGCAATTATAGCTAGGAATTGCGAAAAAAGATGGTTTCGAAGTTTGATTTGTAGTATAATATTACAATTAAGAGATTGATTGCTGTTAGTAAAAGGAGGCAGATATCTTTGCATCAATTTGAAGACAGAATGATTTTGCACGATATCGGACAAGCACAGCAAATTGGTGGCTTGGCCGATGAAAATATTAGATTGATTGAAAAAAGGACAGGCGCCCGCATTGTAGCCCGCGGGCAAGAAATTTTGCTGGGCGGCTCTACGGGCAGCATTGCCGCTGCCCGTACAGTATTGGATTATCTTATACAGCTCTCCAGCAAAAGAGCGTTGACGCCCAGTGATGTGCAATATGCTTTGACTTTTACGAATTCTGATGAAAACGAAATAATTGCCGATTGCCTGGGAGAGGTCATTCATACTACTCATCGCGGCAAACAAATCCGCGCCAAGACGATGGGACAGTACCGTTATGTGAAAGCAATTCAACAAAAAGATATTACCTTTGGTATCGGTCCCGCCGGGACTGGAAAAACTTATTTAGCGGTTGTGATGGCATTAAAGGCGCTGAAAAATAAGCAGGTGGAGCGGATTATTTTAACGCGGCCAGCAGTGGAAGCGGGAGAAAAGCTGGGCTTTCTGCCCGGCGATTTGCAGGATAAGGTGGACCCCTATTTACGGCCGCTGTATGATGGACTATACGATGTGTTAGGCATGGATATGGCGCAAAAATATATGGAACGGCAAATTATAGAGATTGCACCGTTGGCTTATATGCGGGGACGAACCTTAGACGATGCTTTTATTATTTTAGACGAGGCGCAAAATACAACGCCGGAACAAATGAAAATGTTTTTGACGCGCATTGGGTTTGGCTCGAAAGCCGTTGTAACCGGCGATATTACACAGGTGGATTTGCCGAAGCACAGTCAGTCTGGATTATTGCGGGCGGAAGCAATTTTGTCTGGAATTGAGGAAATCAGTTTTCATCATTTAACGGCACAGGACGTAGTGCGGCATCCAGTGGTAGCTCGTATTATCGCAGCCTATGATGCGGCAGAAAATGAGCGAAAGGATTAATATTATGGGCCTTTTGAAGCAAGCTTTTGAAAAAATTATGGCGACCTATTTTCAGGAACGAAGAAAACGGATGATGGCTTGGACGGGCTTGTTTTTTCTGATTTTCCTGTTGATTTTGTCTGTGCATTTTGTACCTGACCGTACTAGCTGGGAAGTGGGTAAAGTGTCCGGTCAGGATGTACAGGCTGATAGATATCTGACCTTTGTGGATGAAGCGGGAACATTAGCTCGACAGCAGGAGGCACTGGAAAGTTTCCAGGATATATATAAAATTGATTTGGAGAAATTTAATAGCATTACCATAGCAGGAATTTCTGATGCTTTTGCCAAATTAGAAGAAATTGCATCTGCGGCGCAAAATGATGCCGATGCTACAACTGTGGACAAGATTGCCCGGCTTCACGATGTATTTGAGTTCACATTAGGCCCCGATGAATGGGCTGCGTTGGCCAATTTGTCAGAGGCGGATATTCAATGGCTTTATGAAAAAGGCGTGGACTATGCCATTAATGTTATGAGTAAAGGCGTGCCGCAGGAAGATTTGGAAAGTGCCAGGGGGAAAATTATACAGTCCATCAATAATGATCAGTATATTACCGGCGCAGAGGAAAAATTTTTGCTGGCTGTCATCAATAAAGTAACCTTTTATCCAACCTATGTGTTGGATGCAGAAACGACTGCAGAGAAAAAGTCTGAGATTTTGGCTACTGTGGAGCCCGAGAAGATTGTGGTGCAAAAAGGTGAGCTGATTGTCCGCAAGGGTGAGATTTTGACAGAGCGGCAAAGCAGCATTCTTAACCAATTGGGGTACAGTCAATCTGTATCGCCGGCTTTAGTTGTATTGGGCTTAGGTATTTTGATTGCGATTTTGATGGTAATTGTGCGTGGCTTTCTGTTATATTTCACGCCAAAAGTGTACCATGAGGAAAAACAGATTGTATTGCTGATGTTGTTGACGGCGGCGACTTTGTTATTGTATGATTTATTCCTGTCGCTGAGTTTAAGTCCAGTTGCAGAACGGGCGGAGCAAGTGGGCTATTTGTTGCCTGTCGCGATGGGGACCATGTTAATCACTATTTTGTTGGATGTACGGTTAGGCGTGCTGATTGATTTGGTTTTAGCCATTTTTGCAGGATTATATACAGAAAGTACAGCGTTTGCGGCTGTGGCGCTGATTGGCGGTTTGGTGGGCTGCTTTGGCGTTTCTGCCTTAGGACAGCGCTCGGATATTTCCCGGGCAGCGTTCAGCATCAGTATTATAAATGCCTGTGTTATTATTGCGTTGGGCATGATTGAAAGTCAATCGCCGGATGTGATTTGTTTTGGCGTATTGTTCGGCGTTTGCAATGGTTTGATTTCGTCCGTTTTTACCATGGGGGTCTTACCCTATCTGGAAAATGCTTTTGGCATTACTACGTCAATTAAGCTGCTGGAGCTGGCCAATCCCAGTCAGCCATTATTGAAAAAATTATTGACAGAGGCTCCGGGAACCTATCATCATTGCATTATGGTCGGTAATCTAGGAGAAGCGGCTGCCGAAGCTATTGGAGCAAATGGCCTGGTGGTACGACTGGGCGCTTATTATCATGATATCGGAAAGCTGAAACGACCCTATTTCTTTGCGGAAAATCAGTTTTCAGGCAATAATCCCCATGACAATATTACACCGCAGCTCAGTACGCTGATTATCACTTCTCATGTGAAGGACGGGATTGAAATGGCGAAGGAAGCAAAACTGCCGCCTGTTATTATCCAAATGATTGCGCAGCATCATGGAGATAGTTTGGTGTCCTTTTTCTATTACAAAGCAAAAAATGCTGATCCGGAAGTGAAAGAACGGGATTTTCGCTATGAACAATCCAAGCCACAAACCAAGGAAGCAGCCATTTTGATGATGGCTGATACTGTGGAGGCGGCCGTGCGCTCGAAAAAGAATGCGACACCAGGACAAATCGAAGGTTTTATTCGTACCTTGATTAAGGGAAAATTAAATGATGGACAATTTGATGAATGTGAGCTGACATTTCGGGATTTAGATCAGATTGCCACAGCCTTTACCCGTGTTATCAATGGCATTTATCATAAACGGATTGAGTATCCAGCTCAGGCTACCATGGTACAAAAGAAACAGGAAGGATAGGAAACGGTATGGCAGTAATAATCACCAATGAACAGGATAAAATTGAAATTCCAGCCCACTGGGCAGCAAAAATTAATCAAGTAGCAGAAATTTGTTTTCAAGAAGAAGAAATTCCGTTAAAAGCAGAAGTAGATCTGTTATTTGTAGATAATGCTGCAATTCGGGAAATGAATAAGGAATATCGGGATAAGGATGCAGCTACCGATGTTTTGTCTTTTCCGATGTATGAAGCGGAGGAAGAAATTGCCGATGAAGAAGAAATTCTTTTTGGCGATATTGTAATTTCCTTAGAACGGGCGCAGGAGCAGTGTGAGGAATATGGACACAGCTTGGAGCGGGAAGTGATGTATTTATTGGTACATGGATTGTTGCATTTGGCAGGATATGACCACATGGAGGAAGAAGATAAAAAACAGATGCGTACGCAAGAAGAAAAATTGCTTGCAGTAATTGGTGCAATTCGTTAAATGATTAAGAAATGCACTGTCGGCATAAACTTAAAAAAGAAGAATCGTTTTATTTTTTGGAGGTTGGTTTTATTTGGACACGGACAGTTCTATGCAATTTGTTGTTTTAGTAGCTTTGATTTTTTTGTCAGCAATATTTTCATCGGCAGAAACAGCGTTTTTGTCTACCAATAAAATTCGTCTGCGTAATTTGCAGGAGGAAGGCGAAAAAAAAGCGGATTTGGTTTTAACCATGTTAGAAAACCAGAATAAACTGATTTCTACGCTATTAGTAGGCAATAACATTGTCAATATCGGTTCTTCCGCTTTAGCGACGAAAATGGCGACATCCGCTTTTGGCGATGTTGGTGTGGGCATTGCTACCGGAGTGATGACGTTTTTGGTACTGGTTTTTGGTGAAGTGATACCGAAAAATTTGGCTGCAGCTCATGCGGAAACATGGGCGATGTTTATTGCGCCGTTTATTCGTTTGCTTAGTTTTGTGCTGACGCCGGTGGTATTTTTCTTGACAAAGCTGTCTGATTTCGTGGTTCGGTTTAGCAAAAAAGATGACGAAGAAGATCCAACCATAACAGAAGATGAATTCAAAATCTTGGTGAATGTAGGGCAAGAGGAAGGCGTTTTTGACGAATCAGAATCGGAGATGATTAACAGTATTTTTGAATTTGATGAAACTGTCGTGAAAGCGATTATGGTTCCGCGGATTGATATTGTGGCCGTGGATGTGGAAGACCCGATTAATGAAGCACTACGGCTGATTGTGGACGGAGGACATTCCCGCATTCCAGCTTATGAAGAAAGTATTGATAATATCGTAGGAATTTTATACGCCAAAGATATTTTTGAGTATTTAGATGACGATTTCAATGAATTGAAAGTAAAAGAACTGATTCGTCCGGCTTATTATATTCCAGAAACCAAAAAGGTCAGCGATTTGTTAAATGAGTTGCGTTCTAAAAAAGTGCATATGGCGATTATTTTGGATGAATATGGCGGTACCAATGGTTTGGTAACCATTGAAGACTTAATTGAAGAAATTATCGGAGATATTCAGGACGAATATGACGTGGAAGAAGATTTGATTGTTATGCATAGCGATAGTCAGTTGGTGGCCGATGCCCGGGCGCCTATCGGTGATGTTGAAGAGGCTTTTGATGTGGAATTGGAGGAAGAAATTCTGGAAGACAGCGAAGCTGATACCATTGGTGGTTTGGCATTTGAGCATCTAGGCGGGATTCCCGCAAAAGGCGACGAGGTGACAGTAGGCCGGTTCTTAATCCGTATTGTAGAGGTCAGCGGGCGGCGTATTTCTAAAGTGGAAATCACATTGCTGCCGCCGGAAGAAGAGGAAGAAGAACAAGATGAAGAATAACGGAGAAACAGCGACTGAAGAAATATCTGCGCTGATTGCCGCTGCATGGAAAGCGCGGGAGCAGGCCTATGCCCCATATTCTGGCTTTGCAGTAGGGGCGGCAGTGCAAACGGCTAGCGGACAGATTTATGGTGGCTGTAATATTGAAAATGTCAGCTACGGGTTGAGCAATTGTGCAGAGCGCACTGCCATGTTTCAGGCTATTGCCCATGGAGAGCGGCAGTTGGTGCGCATAGCAGTCTGTGCAGACACGCCGGAGCCTGTCGCTCCTTGTGGTGCTTGCCGACAGGTGATGCAGGAGTTAGGTCCGCAAATGGAAGTTATTTTAGTAAATCAGGCAGGCGCACAAATTGTTACAACAGTGGAGGAATTGCTTCCATATAGTTTTCAAAAATTTCCGCAACAAGGGCAGAAGCTGGAGGGAGAGATTTAACAATGAAAACAGGGTTTGTAGCCTTGGTAGGCCGGCCAAATGCCGGAAAATCCACTTTATTGAATCAAATTTTAGACCGTAAAATTGCCATCGTATCCGATAAGGCGCAGACAACCCGCCATCGCATTACAGGGGTGTTGACCAATGAAATAGGGCAGATTGTTTTTTTGGATACACCAGGCATCCATAAGCCTCGGCATAAGCTGGGAGAACGGATGGTAGAAATTGCGCAGAGCTCTCTGTATGATGCGGATGTGATCTATTATTTAGTGGATGCCAGCATGGAATTTGGGCCGGGAGAGCAATATATTTTGCAGCAATTGGAAAAAGCGTCTGCACCAATTTTTTTGGTTTTGAATAAGATTGACCGGATGGAAAAACAAAATGTACTTTCTTTGATTTCCAAATGGCAGAACCGTGGAAAATTTGCAGAGATTTTTCCGTTATCGGCTAAAAAAGGGGATAACGTGGCGGCGCTGGTAGAAACCACGTTCAATTATTTAGAGGAAGGCCCCCAATTTTATCCGGCAGATTCGGTGACAGATCAGCCAGAAGAAGTGGTCATCGCTGAATTAATTCGGGAACAAATTCTGGAAGCTACCCGTGACGAGGTTCCCCATAGTATTGCAGTTATTGTGGAACAGATGAAGTTGCGGGATGATGGTAAAATTTATGTAGGCGCTACAATTTATGTTGAGCGGGATAGCCAAAAAGGTATCATTATAGGTCGGGGCGGTTTGATGCTGCGTAAAATTGGTAGCAAGGCCCGGCGGGAAATTGAATATTTGTTGGGTGAAAAGGTATATTTGGATTTGTGGGTAAAAGTGAATGAAGACTGGCGCAATAAAGAAAGCGCCATCAAGTCCTTGTATTTTGATGACGATAGCGACGAGTTTTAGAATTTCTACGGAGGTCTTACAGACCTCTGTTTTTTTCTATCATTTTGTGATAAAATTTGTGGAGCATGGAAAGGTGTGGGGATATGAAACCAAAGAAGTTCCAACTGCGAAAAACACTATCGGTGATTGATGGATTTTTTATCTTACTGCTTACGTTCCTTTTGGTGAACTCACTAGCAGGCAGTGGACTATTTCCAACAAAATTTCTAGCCAGTATATTGCCAGGCGGCGCAACCGTCATCAACCAGATGCTTTGGCAGCAAATTTTACAGTTTGTAGTGATGACAGGGCTGACCTTATTGTTTTTATTCTTGCGGGGAAAAACCTTGGGACAGATTGGACTCCGTCCCTTTTCCAAAAGAAATTGGTTTTGGAAAGCCATAGGTTGTGGGATTGTTTTATTTTTTGTTATGCTTTTTGTGTCAGCTTTGCTGGCCAGTTTATTTCCACAATGGGCCAAGCCGCAGGCCGTAACCGAGATGATTATGCAGGCGCATAACGATTGGGAGTGGTTTGCAGTTATTTTGATGGTTTGCATTTTGGCGCCAATTAGCGAAGAATTGTTGTTTCGCGGTTATTTCTATCATAGCTTGCGCAATCGTTATTCCATGTGGAGCAGTGTGCTTGTAGCATCCTTGCTGTTCGGCTGTATCCATTATGATTTATTTCGTCTGTTGCCGCTAACCTTTACGGGAATTTGCTTGAATTTGGTAGCCATTCGTTCCGGTTCTCTCTGGGGGGCGATTGTGATGCATGGAGTCTGGAATTTCATGATGACGTTGGTGATGATGGCTTTTTAAATGACAAAAATAGATTTGTGCAATAAAAATAAAATCATTTACAGGGAGTGTTTTATTTGAAAGTTGGAGATACAGTTCAGTTGACCATTACGGGGATTTCTCATCAAGGATATGGTATCGGACGTCATGACGGCATTGTGGTTTTCGTGCCTGGTGCTATGCTGGAAGAGCAGGTGGAAGCGCAGGTTGTAGAATATAAAAAGAAAATGGCGACGGCCAAATTGGTGCAATTGCTTGAACCGTCTGCACAACGTATAGAGCCTCGTTGTTCGCAAAGCAGGCTATGCGGCGGCTGTGAATTGCAGCATTGCAATTATGCCTATCAATTACAGGCGAAACAAAAAATTGTGCAGGATGCACTGGTGCGTTTGGGCAGGGTTGATACACAAGTGGAACCAGTACTGGGCATGGCAGAGCCTTGGCGTTATCGGAATAAAGGAATTTTTCATGCCAATTACAGCGACGGAACAGTGCGTCTGGGCTTTTATGAACAGGGCAGCCATCAATTCGTTCCGGCGGCTGATTGTCGATTATTCAGTAGAGCTGTCAATCAATTGCTGCATGTTTTAGAGGAAATGATTCAAAATAGCGGTCGTGCTTATTATATTCAAAAAGTAATGATTCGAGAAAGCTATTATAATGGTGACTTGATGGTGGTATTTGTCACAGAAGAAGCGGCGTGGAGGCTGCCAGAATTGGCGGAGCAGCTAATTCATTACCCAAGCGTAGTATCGGTGTATCATAATATTAATACCAATCTGAAGATTATGCTGGGGCGTAGTTTTCGATTGTTAGCCGGACAAGAAACCATAGAAGATACCATTGGTGATTTTCATTTTCAAATATCGCCACAATCCTTTTTTCAGATCAACAATCAACAAACGCAAGTATTGTATGAAACAGTCTTGAAGTTTGCTCAATTAAACGGTAAAGAACAATTGGCCGACATTTATTGTGGGATTGGTACGATTTCTTTGTATTTGGCTCAGCATGCTGCACAGGTTATTGGAATAGAATCTGTAGCGCAGGCTGTGCAGGATGCTAAGGAGAATGCGAAAGCGAATGGCATCCAAAATTGTACCTTCGTAGCGGCAAAAGCTGAGGATTGGCTTCCCAGATGGGTGCAAAAAGGAAATCAGTTGGATGTTGCAGTAATCGACCCACCCCGCAAAGGCTGTGAAACACCGGTCTTAGATGGGCTGATTACCAGCGGTGCAAAACGGATTGTTTATGTATCCTGTAATCCTTCCACATTAGCACGAGACGTAAAATATCTTTGTCAGTATGGGTATCAGGTGCTGAAAGTGCAGCCGGTAGATTTATTTTGTCAAAGCTGGCATGTTGAGACGGTCTGTTTGCTGTCAAGAAAATAAAATCAAGTGCTGAAAAGCGGCGTATTTCCGGGCTTTTTGTAAGGTTGGTATCATCAGAGAAGCCTTGCGGAAAGCTCGGTTTTATTATATGGAAACATATCTACTTTTCGGTCTGGCTGGAGAAAAAATGAGTACCGGGAGAATAGCGGTAGGGTTTAGGCTGTGGATTAGATGTCAGAGGTTGTGGCACCAGGATTGTTGTCAGAGCCGACCGCAGTTCAAGCCACTCGATACTAAGGGGCAGACTTGGCAGTGGAATAGATGACAATTAAAATTTTCAATCAGTGTACATTAGTCAATGATGTGAGACTGAAAAAAATGAAAAAGTTCAAAGTATAATAGAATGATTTTGCTGATGCAGGGAAGGCGGAGCCTGACCGAAATCAGCAAAATCGGGCGGCCT
>CABQBF010000071.1 GCA_902462325.1 uncultured Peptococcaceae bacterium | reverse complement strand
GCTCGGTGGGCATCAAGTCCTGGCCGATGTTGGCCATAGCTGTACCGCAACGTCCCAGAGCATCTAAGCTACTGTAGGTTTCATAGGATTCTGTAACCAAGTCCTCAGTAGTAAAATTGGGCACATTGTCATGGAGTACCACATAAGGCTCTCCGCTGTATGCGCCAATCCGCTCCAACTGCACACTACCTTCCCTGGGAGCAGTTTCCTGCACAACGGAACAGCCCGTCACTGCCAGCAGGCAAAAAATAAGTATCACCGTCAAGATAGTTTGTAATCGCTTCTGTTTCATAAAGTCTGTCTCCCGTAAAGTTCTTTTGTAATTTTTTCATGGGAAGTACCGGCAAATTCTTCCGACGACTGTAGCTTCCACTGGGTTAAGTCCAAATCAAAATAAAAATCAGCCGGATACCTGCGATTCCACTGGTAAATCACCACCGCCTCAATGACAGGTTCATAAGGTTGCAAGCGTTGATTTTCCACAAAGCACCAATCGCCTGCCGCCGCCTGTTGCAAAAAATCCTCTGCAATCCCAAGCCGTTCCTGCGGAAACTGGCTGAATAAAGGACTAGAATACCGGTTCATCCACAGCTTCTGCGGACAGCTGTTCAGCAAGTCCTGGTAAACAACGGCATCTCTGCTGACCCGCCGCTTGTTGAACAGCATACCACGCCGTTCTTCCATACACACAACAATAACCATAGGTCACCTCCTGCACCATATTATCAAATGCCCGTTCTGTTATTATAACATAAGAAACTACAGAATAGAACACGCATTCTCAAATTTCAACAAGAATTTTTGTTTCTCCAAATTTCATTTGCGTTGCGCATTTTATGCACTATCATGTTTCTCCCAAGTACTGGAAAAGTCTTCACAAGTTATGTTATAATGGTAACATAATTTATGTTTTTGGAGGGGATGTGGCTATGCATCTAGACCAATTGTTTTACTTGATTGACATTTCCAAAACAAATTCTATCAGCATGACTGCTAAAAGAATGTTTTCCAGTCAACAAGCCGTTAGCGATTCTATCAAACGTCTAGAAACTGAGTTGAATTGCACTATTTTGAATCGCTCCAAAACAGGAGTCGAACTGACCGATGACGGAAAATTTGTACTCAGTTGCGCTATACGAATTGCTGAGCAATATGATATCCTAACATCCCATTTTCAAAATCAAGAAATGACCCCGCATCTGACGGGGACCTTAACTATCGGCGTTGCACCCTTAGCCACCAACACATTGTTGGCGAAGCTTCTTTTAACCATGCACCATTATCATCCTTCCATCGTCCTTTATGCCCAAGAGCATACTATGGAAACGATATTCCATTTGCTTTATACCAACGAACTTGATTTTGGCATTCTAGGATTTATGGAAAAGGAACCGACAACTATTCAACAAATTCAAACACAATCTCCTATACCTATACATTTCCAAGAATTATACAAAGATAGGCTGGTCTGTGTGCTTTTTAAAAATAACCCTCTTTCCATGCAGAAAGGTCTTACCTTTCACGAAATAACCCAACATAAATATACTATGTATTCTTATAGCGAAATGGTATTTCCTGGCGGTTTATGCCTTCATATCTCCAATAACACAGAAATTCATCAAAAATTTATGAAAGAAGAAAACACTATTTGCTTAATGCCTGAACAGGCCGCCAAGTTACTGTATCCAAAAAAAGACTTCCGTACCCTTCCCATAACTGATGCTGTACCTGTTATTATGTATCTTATTTATCGTGAATCTACTCCATTGTCTGCCAATATACTCTACCAAACCTTTATTGATATAACATTGTCCCTTGTTCATTCTATGTAAAAGGAGTGTAATCCAAAATATGGATCACACTCCTTTTTATGTTCCATCACTATTTTACAGCGGCTTCCTCTTCAATCTGTTCCAAAGATTTCAGCGCTGTCTTACTACCCCATAACAGGCAAATGACTGCTGGGATGATATAAAAAACTGAATTCACAGCCATAACATTAAACATTCCGTTACCTGCAATTGGCCCTTGCAAAGCAAAGAAGAATGGTACTGTCGGCGTAACAATCCCAATGAGTAGACGGGAAACTGACATAATCAAACCTGTTCCCGTACTGCGATATTTATTGGGCAAATTTTCCGCCAAATAAGTCCAATACATGGTCGTAGCACTAGTTGCACAAGCTGCACGAATCATGCCGGTGAGTTGATAAGCCGCAATAGCTACTACTGCACTACTGAACATGGTTGGTGTTAAACCATTAATAAGACAGAATATTGCAGCTAAAAACAGCATAATGACGATTGGCGTTTTTCTGCCACCTTTGTCAGAAATTTTTGAAGAAATAAAGTCTCCCAAAGGAGCACCAATCATGCCCAGCATGGCAAACGCCAAAATCATCTGCAAATCGAATCCCATCTGTACCAGCAAAACCGTCATCCAATTAGCTACATAAAAACCGCCTACCACACAACCAACGGCCATAATAGCCAAAGCGACTGTACTGCCGATCTGTTTTCTGCTGCACAGAAAAGCAAGCGTTTCCAACATGCTGACCTTTGCTTCCACACAAACTGTACCTAACTGCGCCAAATTAGAAGGCTGACCAGACATCGTTTCTACAATTTGATCTGCTTCTGCAAAACGTCCCTTAGACACCAACCATCTGGGACTTTCATATAACCATCTTAAGCCAACAGGAAACAAAATAATCCCAATGCCACCTAATAAAAACATGATTCTCCACGCTTCTGGATTGCGTGGCACGATAATAGCGGAAAGAATAATACCAAAAGGAACACCCAGCGAGCCAGTAGCTGCCATCAGGCCTTGGTATTTGCCACGGGAATGAGCCGGCATCATTTCTGCAATATATACCATGGCAACAATATTCATCCCAATAATTCCAAATCCAGTCATAAATCTGCAAAATGCGAACAAAATATAATTACTGAATAATGCATTACCCAAAGAGGACAGCGAGAAAATTAATACATTATACAATAACGCTTTTTTCCTACCAATTTTGTCGGCCATCCAACCGCCCAACAAGCCACCAAAAAACATTCCATAAAAAGATAACGACGAAAGCTGTGAAACATGCTCATTAGTCAGACCAAAAGTTGCCTGAACAGACGCCCCGATAGAGCCAAACAGATTCATATCCATCATGTCAAAAAAATAACATACCGAAAAAATCCAAAACATATGCTTATGTTTGATGCCAATTTGCTTCATATTATCAAAATAAGCACAAACTGTTTGACCAGTTGTCATAAAAATCCTCCTCTACAGTATCTCTTTGCATAGTTTTTTCAAACACATATATGATATATATGTTTTGAATTTTTAAAGAATCTCTCGAGCTCGTTTAATAAGGTTCTTTTATAGATTCAATATACTGTTATTTACTAACTTTGTCCAACAACAAAAAACGGGAAGTTTTTACATCATCCAGAAAAATATTGTATGTTGCAAAATCTTCTATCCATATCAAAAGTGATCCTATTCTGGCATTAACAAATCAAAAGCAATCTATAATAGAACCAAAAAGCCATTCCAGACAGTTTCGATACTGCTGGAATGGCTTTGCTATGTTTAAAATTGGAGTGGCGTTTCCTATTCCTGCTCTGGCTCTGGCTCTGCGCCAATTTCAAAATTGCGCATAGATTTGGGCGTTTGCACAGAGCTATTTAAATTGCGCATATATTTGGACAAATTAGCCCGACGGGAACCACGACTGTTAACCACGGAAGGATGAACATTGCTGCCGGACTGCACCGTCCGACGCACAGGACAAACCTCTCCGCAGTCACCTTCTTCTGCCGTCTGTTGCGAAACTGGAGCCTCCGCCCCGTCCTTTGACTTTGGCTGGCTGGCTGGCTCTTGCTGCTCTGTTATTTCGGCATGCCGCTTCAGTTCTTCCATCAGTTGTTGTAAAATGCCAGCCATCTGCCTGGTCAGAGCATCACTATCGACTGACGCGGCACTTTGACTGGATTTGGTAGTGTCCTCCACTATTGCAGTGTCAGACAGCGTACACAACACGCCTTCTCCTGCTAATAAAATATGGCGGTCATCCAAAAGCTGCGCCGTTAAATTTTGATAGTAGGGCTGTATGCCTTCCAACTCCTGCAGCCCCGGCGGCACTGGCAATGCCACTGTCATAGGCCGCTGCTGCTCATAAGCGAACAGCCGCTCGCCAGGCTGCCCTCCATTTTCATAAATCACCGCCAACCGATAACAGCCCTGCACTTGCAGTTGCTGCTGCCCAATCTGAAAGCTGTCAATCTGCATGGCAGCCACTGTAGCCAGCACGTCCTGAAAACAAGGCCACTGCTTTGGCAATTCTAATAGTTCTTCCATCGCAAATTGACCTAAAAGCACTTGACTGCGCTGTAGCTGCTGCACACGGGGAATTTGCAGCACCGCCTCCAACAACAAACAACTACCGGCCACCTGCCCTTTGCTATAAAGCAGTCGGGCGCTACTCTGCTCCGTCAGTGGTTCCTGCAAATTTCCCTGCAAAGGAATCGCCACTTTCAGTTCGCCCCGCTGTTGCTGGCATAAATAACCTACTTGCAGTGTCATAGAGCCATCAAATCGCAACCCTTCGTTTTGCTCCGGTTTATACTGCCAATCGGCTAAAATGATCTCCTGCAAAACCTCTATTGTTTGCTCCGGGATCTGTAGCATGGTCTTACAAACAAAGGTGTAAGCCCGCTGATCCGTCAGGAGTGCCACATCGTTCCATTCATAGTCCAGATTCATACTCTGCACCCCAAACACCTCCATTGTCCATTTCTTTATGTATATGAAGGTGCGCCGCTTTTATGACTGCCAAATTTGTTATTGTAAAACATCAAAACATACAATGCCTGCTTTTTTTGATTTTTATGGAAATGATATCAAAAACGCGAATATACAAAATATTCCTAACTTGAGTCAAAATGCAGAACGCGCCCTTTTGACTGAAGAATTAAAAATGAGCCGCATCAATGTACTGCTGCAATGTTTAGACCCAAAAAGTCAGTGCATTTTTGTTTTAGGAACTATGCCGAAACTGAACAGTCAAACAGCCGGTGAAATTTTAGAAATTACACCAGAAGCCTATCAGCAGAGGCTATCTTGTATCCGCCAGAAGATGGCTGCCTTTCTCACTACCCATTGCGGCGAATATGGACAAGGCACCTGTCACTGCCACAACAGAATTGATTATGCCATACAAAATCATCGCATTCATCCATCTCATTTAACTTATGCAACGGCTACAGAGCTGCCCATAGAAAAAATGCAGCAATTTAAGCAGGCTATGAAAAAAATTGATGCCCTCACAGCTCTGTTTTCTTTTTGCAAAGTTTTCTGCAATCGAAGCCTCTAGCTATCGTAAAAGAAGGCTAAACATCATGATAAAAGCCTGGGATATTTTAGTACCCAGGCTTTTATCGTTTAAACGGTTCCTATACAACCCACACCAAAGGCTTCCAGCAACAATCCATACACCAAACCTTTATCGCTGATTATCACCTGTGGCATATCCAATAATTCCATAGCCTGCTGCAAAATCAACACACCATAAGGCATAATATCGGCCCGCTTGGCTTTCATACCTGGAATTTGCTCCCGCTCTGCCTGACTGAGCTGCAACAAACGCTGACACCAAGCGTCCACCCGTTCTTTACGCAAAGTTTGCCCGTGAATTCTTCTGCTGTCGTATTTGGTCAAACCCAGTTCCATCGCCATCAAACAGGTATTGGTGCCGCCCACTGCAATTAAAGCACAGTCGTCAGGTAGTGCCTCCTCCCGCAGGCCCTGTAACACCTGGGCCACTTTAGGCCGCAGCTCTGGATGTTCCAGCAAACGCACAGCGCCCATATTGACACTGGCGCCATGGACACCTCCTTGTACCGGATAAACCAGCTCCGTGCTGCCGCCGCCGATATCCAACACGGCTAAAGGCCGCTCTAGATGCAAAAAATCTCCGCTGGCTCCCAAATAACTGAGCCGTGCCTCTTTTGTACCTGGCAATACCTCCAGCGGTATACCGGCGGCTTGACGGATGGCCTGCTGAACAGTTTCCTGATTAATAGCATCCCGCACAGCACTGGTGGCTGTGATACGCACTTCAACGGCGCCAAGCTCCTGCGCTTTTTGTACAAACCGCCGCACCGTTTCCACATTACGGGCAAGTGGTACAGGCCGAATTTGATGTTCTTCCCCCATGCCTTCCCCCAAACGGGTTTCCGCCACTTCATTATACAGTATGTCCAAGTTCCCACCGTTCCAGGCTGCTACAGCCAGACGAGTGCTGTTGGTTCCCATATCAATCACTGCTTTTTTCATCCCATTGGCTCCTTTCTAACCATATAGATTCCTGGTTTTTCAGTAAAAAAGCGATGCAGAAAAATTACTTTCCGCACCGCCTGCTATTTAATATCGATTGCCGCTTTTCCGTTTTGAATTCATATTTTTATTCAGGGAAGCTATTTTTTCATCGCTGTCCTTCATAAAACGGGCCAACCGGTCTTCAAAGGAAACAGCCGGCTGTTTTGGCCGTTCCTTGGCCTGACGGATAGATAACCCAATTTTCCCGCTATTATCGACATTGATGACCTTTACCTTGACAGCATCTTTCAACTTTAAGAAATCGTTTACGTCATTGACGTACGTGTCTGCTACCTCGGAGATATGAACCAAACCGGTTTCTCCTGTGCTTAATTCAATGAATGCTCCAAATTTTGTGATACCTGTTACGGTTCCTTCTAAAATTTGCCCTTTACTGATGGACATGCGAACAAACTGCCTCCTAAAAAATTAAATTTATGCCAGCTTACCCTAGCACAGAGAACTCAGAAAAACATACACAAACTACTGCGCCGATGTGGCTTCCACCCGCTGAATCAGAATTTCTCCATCTTTTACCAGTCCCAGCTTTTCCCGAGCGATTTTTTCGATGGCATCCTCGCTGTTCATGTAATCTAGCTGCGCCTGCAGCTCTGTCTGTGTGGCGTAGGCGGCCTCCAACTCCTGCGCCAATTGATGCTGCTGCATCTTTAAATGAACAATACTGCTGCCGCCATAGATGAGATGGCAAACAACGTACACCGCTACCAGTGTAATGATTGTCCGTTTGACATTCATTTTTTTACCTTTTCCTTTTGCCATCGATTCACCACCTAAATGCTTTTCTATTTTCTATTATATAATAAATATTTTTTAAAAGCTATATCAAGTTGAAAAATTATTTTCATTTTCTATAATATTTTCTCCATCCCCCACCAATTCCTGCTGTGATTTTAAAATTTTTTGAAAAAAATTCCTGCAGGGATGCCAACATAGGCGCGCAAGCAATCTCCAAGGAAACAATAAAATCCGACACAACCAACGCCAGAAACATAAAAAGCCCTTGGCAAACAGCATACAAAAACGCCTGCCAAGGCGGCGAAACAATCCATAATAAAGCCCGCATCCTCCTGCAAAGCCAAACAAAATATAATTGCGAAGCAATCCACCGTTTAACTGCAATAAAAATAACCAGAATAAAACGCTCCACAGCAGGAAAAACAAAAAGTCCCCAATCATTTTTTGCCGATAACTCCAACGACCGCAAATGGCCAGCGCCTGCTTTTGCTGCGCAGTCAGCATCAGGCACCAGCCAAAAACCGCCATCTGCAGCATTTGCCAAAGCTGCTGGCCCACTGCTGTCTGGCTCATGGCTGCAAACGGGAAAACAGACCTGTAGGCTTCTTCGTATTGCGACTGCGTTTTTTCTTTTCCTCCACATAAGCGAAACTATCTATCACACCATCTACCTGTAGACTACCCGTTTCAACATCCAGATTCGTGACATTCAGATGCTGCCCTTTAATTTCCAGTTTTCCTAGCTCAGTTTGTAAGACAATTTTTTCTTCATCAAAAACATCTACATTATTTACGCCGCTCAGCCGCATTAATTGCCGGTCCACCAATTCCAAAGTGCCTTTTTCCTGCTCTTGCATAGCAATCGCCTTCCTTTCTCAGAATGCTATACTCTATGCAAATTTTCTGCTTTTTATGTCAAGGTTTGCCCCAACACCCGCCAAAAATTATCCTGACAGATTTGTTGCAATTCGCTGTCGTGAAAACCTCTATCCCGTAATATTTGCAGCAATTGCCCATATTGCCGGTATTGCATTAACTCTGCTGGCTTGACAGTTTCATCACGGTCCGCCCAATAGTTCAAGTCTAACCCTAATCCCACATGAGCCACACCTAACAAACCGGCAAAATAAACTACATGGTCGGCCAAATGCTGCAAATCCTGTTGCCTATTCTCCGCTGCAACAAAAGGCGGATGGCTATTGATGCCAACTACACCGCCGGTAGCAGCAATTGCCTTGGCCTGCCCATCTGTCAGGTTACGGGATACGTTACACAAACGGCGGCTGTTACAATGAGAGGCAATAATAGGACCATCTGCTAACCGTAATACATCTTTCATGGAAGTATCATTGAGATGAGCCACATCCA
Source organism: uncultured Peptococcaceae bacterium (assembly GCA_902462325.1). Taxonomy (GTDB): domain Bacteria; phylum Bacillota; class Peptococcia; order Peptococcales; family Peptococcaceae; genus UBA7185. The sequence goes on along the minus strand of CABQBF010000071.1, from coordinate 3,989 downwards.
ACAGCATATGTTTTTGCTGTACCCGCCGCACCGCCTGTCTTCCTATAGCCGTTAATCCGCCATAGCTATGTACACCTGAGGCAAAGCCGTTGGCGCCATTCCAGGTAAGACTGATATGCCGTACCCCTTGCGCGTACAACCAGTCAATGGCCACAACCTCCTGCACACAGCCATCCAGTTCCTCCAGCCCCAACACAAAAGCCAACTTTTGTTGCTGCTGGCCTTGTTGCAAATCGGCAGCTGTACGCGCCCATGTCAAACAATCTGCCGCCTGTTCCACTTCTTCCTGCACCGTCTGCAATTGCTGTGCCAACTGCTTTGCCGCCGACACTGGTTCTTCTGGATTGCTCCACAACACAAAGATGCCGCCCATCACCGGTCCTTGGGCAAAAACTGCTCTATACCGCCGCCGGAATACGTCCCATTCGCCCCGCTGATGCCAACGATTCAAAGCATATAAAACATCGGAATGTCCGTCAAATAGCATTTCTAACACCTTCCTCTTTCCTATTGTCGATTGAACAACAGGCCATAAAAAATACCGCCCCATCATAATATGACCGACGGTATAAAAATTCTACAATTATGATTTAAGATTCTATGGTGCCTAACAGCTTAGCCATATCAGGAAACAAATCGCCCAAGGTGGAGGTCATAGGCTCCACCGGTTTAAATGCCTCAATCACCGGTCCCATAATACGCTGAAACTCGGCTTCATTTTTAGATAAGGCAAAAATTTTGGCGGTGTTGCGAGCATCCCACAACGCGTCATGTTCATCGCCGTCAAACTCTGACTGAATGGCATTGACGGCATGTTTCAACGCCACTCGCTTTTCAATGCCTAACAAATCACAAAAAATACGCTGAAAATCCACCCAGTTATTGCAAAGCCGGTGCAGTTCCTTGCATTCAATTTCTTTTAAATTCAGCTCCCGCTTTAACTGGCGCAAATCGCTGTCGCTCCAAGCATAGACTGTCAAATCGTCGGTACCGCACCACTGCACAAACTGCTGCAACACCGGCCATAAAGCCGGGGCGTCAGCCACCGTATCGGTGGTGATGCCAGTGACTTTGGTGCATTGCTTTTCAATTTTATCGTTAAATTCCGGCTTCACATAGGATTGAAAGCTGCTGATTTCCCGATACTGCTCGTCCAGCATCACAGCGCCAATCTCTACAATTTCCATTTTACTGAAGGTCCGTTCCTCCTGATACTGGCCCGCAATATGATTCATTTCGAAGTCTACAAAAATATGATGCATGGCAGGCTCCTATTCTGTAACCTTGCGCAGCAGCCCCATCGGCGTACATTCCCGGCCCTGACCCAGCGGATTATCCCGCAAAGCTTCCGCTAATGTACTATGCAGCTTCTTTTTACCGGAGAAGCCCAAAATTTCAATACTCAAGTCGTTGGCATCAATAATGGCCACATCATATCCAATGGCCTTGGAAATCTCCTTGCTGACCTTTTCTGGATTTTCCGGCCCTAAGGTTACGCAGCGATCCATAGGCGGCAGCGCACCTGGACAGGGTCCATCAATGGCTCGCACAGCCTCTCCGGCGATAGCGTAAAAAATACCCCGCTTTTTAAATAATTTTCCGATGGCCGAGCAAAATGCAGCAAATAAAATCCGCGGTGTGCCGGCCTGCTGCAAAGTAATTTCCATGGTTTCCGGTAAAGTCCGGCCCAAACCATGGGGAGATTTATATACAAATTTTACCAAAATGCGGGCCAGCAGGCGCGGCTTGATTTTCTCCATCGGAATGGCTCTGTTTTGCGTACAAGCTACGGCCTTCTCCGACATAAAAAGAATATCCCCTTTCTGCATATGGAGCAGCGCATATTTCTTTACCACATCTATGATATCATCCTCTTTGGTAATGACATGGGTTTGAATGGCATGTCGTTCATAAGCCACGCCATCTACCACGCGCACACATTCTTTTCCTTCGTTGACTCTCAAATTTTCCATAATTTGTCCCACTCCTTTGCAACAACTGCTTGTCCATGTAGAAATCTATCATCCGACTGTATTTTATATAGCAGAAGACATTCCTTTCTTTATTTCCGCTTCCGCTATTAAGCATACGCGATAGAACCGAAATCGTCAAGTAAAGCTTCTTAGCGGTGCAGCTTTCTTTTTACAAGATTCAGCATCAACTGCGCTTCTTCCATCCGCATCACAACAGCTAACACCGCATAAACCAAAGCGCCTACGCCAACGCAAATACAAACCTGTTCTATCTGCATCAGTTTGCTGCTGACATCCAACACCTGTTCCAATCCAACGGACACTATATAAACGACCACTCCCATCAGTGCTGACGCAATGACCGACTGCAGTGTGGCCTTTACCAAGGAACGACCGCCATAAGGGCCAATCTTACGCCGCAGAGCCAGTCCCAGCACCGCCATACTCAGCAAACCTGAGATGGAATAGGCCACCGCCAACCCCCGATGGGCCAAAAGTTTTACCAAAATAACGCTGAACACAATATTGCATAACAGCACAAATCCATTAATCAGCACTGGCGATTTGGTATCCTGCACCGCATAAAAGCCGCGGTTCAAAATTTGCTGCGCCGAATAACCGACGATGCCAATACAATAAAATATCAAAATCACTGAAACCAACTGCACCTGCGCTGAAGTTGTTTCAAACTGCTGATACATGGCCCGCGTCATAGGATGACTCAACACCATCATACCCACCGAAGCTGGTAAAGTAATAAAAAGAATCATCCGCAACCCCATTGTTAAATTTTGTTTATAGGCACCCATCTCCCCTTTGGCCACATTGTCTGTCATGGTGGGAAAAAACGAGAGCCCAATGGCCGCAGCAAAAATCCCTACGGGCAGCATCATAATCCGCTGCGCCTGTTTTAAGGCATAAACCACACCGTCGCCTAAGCTGGAAGCCAAATTTTGAATGACAACCAGATTAATTTCATTCATGGATAACCCCAATACAACCGGCAGCAGCAATAGAAAAAAACGCTTCACCCCCGGATGATGGAGCTGCAAAACAAATCGATAGCCAAATCCATACTGACGTAGCGCTCGAACCTGCATCAACAGATTCAATGCAGCGCCTACAACCACACCGATAGTAAAGCCCATGATGCCCACTTGCCTGTATAATAGCAGCCCGATTACAATGATGGCAATGTTATAAACCACTGCACCCAACGCCGGTATGGTAAATTCTTTATAGCACTGCAAAATTCCCTGCGCAATGCCCGCCAAGCACATAAAAAAACACTGGGCGAACATAATGCGGGTTAACACCACCGTCAATGTCATCGTCCGTTCTTCGGTAAAATCCAGCATAAAATCTACCAGTTGCGGTGTGAACAACAACCCCAGTGCTACCAGACCCAAAGCTGCCAGCCCTACAATATTCAGAACGGTGCTGGCCATAATGGCGCTGTCTTCCTCTTTGCCATTGGTCAAATAGCTGCTGAACACCGGTATAAAGGCCGAACTTAATCCACCGCCTACCAGTGCAAAATAAATCAAATCGGGAATGGTAAAGGCTGCCGAATAAGCATCAGCCTGCCAACTAATACCAAAAGCACTGCTGACAGAAATATCCCTCACAAAGCCCAATATGCGGGATAAGGCCATCATAACAGTCAGCATACCAGCGGCCTGTAATACACTGCTTCCTTTTTTGCGTTGTTTTCTATGAGGTTTTGCCTGATGCCTTGCCTGATACATAATGATTTACCTGAACTTTCCTCAAATATTTTTCTATCTTATTTTAACTGATTGAAAAATATTTGTATAGACAATTCTGCCGCATTTCTCCGATATTTATTTTTATGATTACAGTATACTCCACAGTATGGCCAGAATAAAGCCCAAATATCCCAGCCCACAACAAATTAAAGCAAACATGGGTACACAATGCCGGCGCCAAATGGTAAGGTACAAGCCGCTCACAGTTGTCAAAAGGAAAAAGCTGCTGAGTCCTGCCGCCAAATTA
>CABQBF010000070.1 GCA_902462325.1 uncultured Peptococcaceae bacterium | reverse complement strand
AATTAAAACCAAAAATAGTTAAAAATACGGCAAATGCCGTTGTAAAAAAGCCGCCGCTCAGCAAAGTCGCCTGCACAATCCGGTATTTTTGACAAGGATTAAAGCTAGCTGTGCCCGTTTCCGCATCATAAACAATTAAATAATCACGCCCCACCTGCACCGACTTGCTTTCGTCTAGGGTAGCCATAGCAGTACAGGTGATGAGTTTGCCGAATAAAAAGAACCGAAACTGCAGTTTTCTTTTGCCGTTATCCAATTCTGTAATTTTTTTCACGGTAGCCTTCAGATGATACCCTTTCGGACGGTGCAGATTTTCTAAATGCTGCACATAGAAACTGACACCAATAACGCCAATTCCTAAAATATAACAGCCCAAACACAAAGCTATATAAAATCCCATGTTACCCACCCCAACTAACCAAGCATTTCGTTCATTGAAATATTTATGCATTTGTGCTATCATAATAGAATAAAGTTTTGCATGCTAGGAGAAACTTTCTCATACTTTGGAGTTGATGCCTGTGAATATCGAACAATTACAATATATCTGCGCTGTCAGTCAACACAAATCTATCACCAAAGCAGCCGAATCGCTCTATGTCACACAACAAACCATCAGCAAAGCTATTAGCCGCCTAGAGAAAGAATTGGGCTTCCAGCTTCTTGTGCGTAATTATAACGGCATCATGCTGACTGATACCGGAAAGCTGTTTGTGGAAAAGTCGCAGGCAATTTTAGAACAAATTCAGGACCTGTACTATATCAACTCGCCCCACATTTCGAAAACATCTTTTTCCGGCACCATCACCATTTATTGCTCCAATTATTTTATATATAGAGTCGCTCCCAAGCTGCTGGTTTACTTTTCAGAGCATTACCCCAACGTGAAGCTGCAATTTAAAGAACACTTGGTAAAAGATATCGTAAACTTGGTATTGGAAGATACCTGCCTAGGCTTTATTACCACCTTTGACAATAAAATTGGTTCCCTAGCCACCACAAACAGTCTAAACAATTTGGAAAAATATGAAATGTCCGCCGATGAAATTTTGGTGCTTTTATCCAAACATCATCCATTGGCGCAAAATACTAAAATTGCAATTCAGGATTTGGGTAATTATCCCATCATCATTGATAATCTGCCCGGTATTGAAGCTATTTTTTCTGAGGAATACAACACGGAGCTCTCTGTTTTAATGTATTCTTCCAACTTAGCGCCAAATGTAGATACCATTCGCCGCAACACAACGCTGGGGTTTATCACCAGAAGTATTCTGGCCAGCTATACTCTGCCGAACGATGTTATTGCTTTGCCCCTTTCGCCAAAATGCAAAGCCAGAAGCTTTTTTGTCCATGCCAAGGACTATCAACTAAGTGAGTTGGAACGAGAAGTACTCAAACATTCTTCTCGCATCTTGTCTAATTTTTGACTATGGAATTTACGTTTCATAGCCAAAATTACAAGGTTTATTTTTTATCAGGCCTTTTTCATCAAGCAGCTCCAATTTACGGAAACACCAGCCCAACACCTCGCAAATTTTGGCCACATTGAGCTGATAATTTCTTTCGCCCTCTTCCATTTCAACAAAATAATCAAATTCCACATTCTGTACAAAATCTTTGGCCAGACGATAAATCTCCGCTTCTGTACCATATTCAATGCGTCCGCAATGAGGACAATACATCTCCACACCCTGCCCGCCATATTTGTTGTAAATGATAATTTTGGCTTGCAGTTTTCCACCGCATTGCTTGCATACACAATGCTCTGTTCGCTCAATGATTTTTTGCGGATCCATGGTATTCCTCCTTGCTAAAACTCTGTATTCCCTGATGGGCGATTTGCAGGTCAAGATTGATAAAAAAATGCTGTTCTGTCCATAAAACATTGGTTTTTACACCAAAAAACGGTTTTAGTACTTCTTCTGAAAAAACTTCCTTTAAGGCTCCCTTTGCCACCAGCATGCCATCTTTCATCAAAGCCGCTTTATTGAAGAAAGGTAAAATTTCTTCGGTTTGATGGGTTACATAGATAATAGCCACACCGTTTTGTTCTGCCAAATCCTGAATGTTATGCAGAAATACTTCCCGCGCAATGATATCCAGACCACTGCACGGCTCATCCAAAAGCAAAAGTTTTGGCTCACCCATCATGGCTCTGGCAATTAAAACCCGTTGCTGCTGACCTTTTGAAAGGCAATCGTAAGGATACCGCATTTTTTTCTCTATCCCCAACATCCGCAAAAAAGCTTTGGCCTTTTGCACATCGGCATCGGTAATATCTCCCATAATTCCTAAAGTGCCGAATTTTCCGGCCAATACAATATCGGCCACCGTTTCTTTTTCTAAATATTTGTCAAAAAAGGAGCTACTCACAAAACCAACCCGTTTGCGTAACTCAGTATAATTGGTTTTATCCACTTTTTCACCAAACAGATAGTTACTGCCCTCGTTCCCCGACTGGTATCCTGCCAGAATACTCAGCAACGTTGTCTTTCCGCAACCATTTAAGCCAAAGAGCACCCAGTTTTCTCCTGCATGAATATTCCAGTCTATATCTTTTAAAATATATTTACTGCCCTTTTTCAGTCCCAGGCTCTCCGCTTTCATCAAACTCATATGCCCACCCCATAAAAATGTTCACCCCGCCCACAGACGGGGCGAACATCAAAACATACATTAACCTTCTAATGCCTGATAAATGATACCGCCTTCTACTTCTTTCGGCATTCTGTTGCCTACCAAATGACACAAGGTTGGAACAATATCTACATTGCGGATTGGCCGCGCAATGGTTTCTCCTTTCTTCAAGCCCATTCCGGCCAGTACGCACAAACAATCTAACGAATAGCCGTCGTTGGTCACACATTGCAGCGAATTTCCATGTTCAAAACCAAAATCCTTGGTCAGTTGGAAGAAAATATCGCCGCAGTGGGGACCGCCCATACCGATGGTTTCCATTTCTTCTCTGGTCATCGCAAAGGCAATGACCCGTTTTCCAGTGCGTGGATCCCGGTAATTGTACAAGTCACTGATAATCTGCTGCACCAGAGCATCATACTCTTCTGGTTCCACAATGCCCTCTGGATCTCTGCCTTTCAAATTCACATATACATGGCTTGTTCTGTGCTGAATGGCTCTTGTATTCGCCCAATCAATTTTGTACATACCTTCAATACCTGGCACCGAAATCAAACTGGTATATCCCAGTTCTTCAAACACACCTGCATTAATGCCGCTTAATTCGCCAATGCCTGGGTTTTCACAGCCGACAGAACGAGGAATTGCCGCATGGTCGGAACAAATGGCCACGCAAGTATTTTCATCCAAATATTTCAACACTGTGCCCAAATACTTGTCATTGATTTCATAAATTTTGTCAATAATTTCTCTGTTGCCCTTCCAATTGTCATCTCTGCCCTCGGAAGCCTGCTCCATATAATGATGATTTACTAAATCAATGCTGTGCAAATGGATATAGAATAACTGCCAATCTGGATTTGTATCAAAGAGATATTCGGTTGCCCGCATATGCCAGTCGTTAATCATATCAAAGGATTCCAGCTCCATCGCATCGCCAATCGGCGTATGGCGGTCAATGGTAGCAAAATAGCACATTGGACCAACATGTTCCATCAATTCCTTGCACATTGCTTTTGGATAGAAGTAGCTGTCATCCTCCGTATTCAGAACATGAGAAATATAAAATCTACCTTCTGTACCATCTTCATTCATTTCCATATTACGAATATAATAGGCGACACGCTTATCTTCATCATTGATGTTAAAGGTATCAAAAATTGGCGCAGACCATTGGCCTATTTTGGCGCTGCCTAAAGCTTCTGGATTTTTCTTATTTTTATATAATGTCACAGTATCGTAATGTTCACCAGTAATTAACGCATACCGCCGATGCAGTGCATTATTCATGGTAATCACGGCTTCTTTTGCGCCCTCTGGAATTTCAAAAGCCCAGCCGTCCGCATCTTTCAGCGGCGTATATAAGGTGTCTGTACTGTCGCTGTTGCTTGCTTCCTCAGCACTCAAGCCTTTAATCACAAAGCCTTCACTTTCTAATGGCATATTGGCATTAAAATGACTTCCTGTCATGGCAGCGACTAAATCTTCTTTGCTCATTTCCATCGGCATATCGCCAGCCGCACCACTGTCACTCTTACCAAATTTCTCAACCTGATCATTAAACACAACACAGTCCGAAGAACTCTGGTTTACCACATGAGGAATGTCCTTTATGGCAGGATAATCAGCTTTCATGCGGACAACCTTCTGAAATTGCACGGAAGATCGCAAAAATGGTACAACGCCAGTGCCATCAATGAAGATGGAATTATCGTCCTCTACACGTGGCGGCCAAGCCTCACAGTAGTTCAGCATAATAGATTTACGGCCTTCTGCCGCAAAGGCTTCCCAAATCATTTCTGCATGTACCCTTCTGGAATCCCAGTTTATTTCTGTGATACCCAAGGATTTGCCTAAAGTGTGATTCAAAAAGCAGGTAACGCCGTGAGTGCGTGGATAACAGCCTGTAGCTAGAGTAGCCCAGTTTGGCGGCGTAATAGTTGGCAGCACGCCTAGCATATTCAGCTTTTCTGTGGCTGTCCCTTGCTCTAAAATTTTCTTTAGGTTTGGCATTCTGCCTTCTGCAATCAAACGTTTACAAACAACTGGATCGGCCCCGTCTAGACCAATCATCATGGCACGTTTCATACTCATGTCCCATTCCTCCTTAAAAATATCTCATACATAAAATTATTTTTTCTTTCTTTATTATCATTATATTGCTTCACAAATCATTCAACAAACAACTCCCCTTACCAATCCTATTTCAGAGCCACAACTAAAATTCGTGACTCTACCATATTCTCTACGCTAAAATAAAAAATCCGCTCTTACAGCAGAATTGCTCTGCTTGCAAAAGCGGATTTTACGCTTGATTTCCCTTTTCTATTCAAACATTTTGCTTACGCTCTCTTGAATCCCCAAGGTATTATTTTTCAAAGCGCTGTAGCCGTAAAAGATGCTGCCAGCTACATTGCCGTCGGCTCGGTTATAGGCAATCTGCCGTTCCAGCTCTTTGCCGTCCATCCACTGGGTGCCTTGGGCGCTGTCACCGGTTTTATACGCTGCATGGCCGATATACAATTTCACGCCAGTACCGCGGGTAACGCTGCTCCACCAATCCACTAAGGTAGCATAATCGCACTTGCTGTGGCCAATCTGCCAATAGATTTGCGGTGCAATATAGTCCAACCAGCCTTGCTGTACCCATTTACGGGTGTCGGCATAATGGTCATAATAGGTTTCCACACCGGCAGAGGTATCGGAACCGGCAGCGTTGGTGGTTTTATTGGCCCACACGCCGGCCGGACTGACGCCAAATACCACGCCTTGCTTCTGATGCACAAGCTGATAGGTTTCCTGCACCAGCAAATCTACATTGTGTCGCCGCCAATCTTCAATGCTGCTGTAGCCCTGACCATATTTGGCATAGGTGTCGGCATCGTCAAAGCTGCCGTCGGGATAAAAATAGTCGTCATAGTGAATCCCTGCTAAATCGTAGCGGTCCAGCAACTCTTTCACGCCCTGCAGCACCAGATAGCGGGACATGGGCTCTCCGGGGTTTAGATATAGCTCGCCGCTGGAATGGGCCACTACCAGGTCTGGATAAAGCCGGGCCGGGTTCTCTTCGCTGAGCGTACTGGTATCCCAATTTGGTTTGGCGGCGGTACCGCGGGTAATTTTATACGGATTAATCCAGGCATGGATGCCGATGCCCCGTTTTTTCCCCTCCGCCACCAGATAGGCCAACGGGTCAAAGCCATTGGCTGGCGCCTGCCCCTGTTTGCCGGTCAGATAAGCCGACCAGGGATACACATTGGAGCGGTACAGTGCATCGGCTGTAGGACGCACCTGAAAAAATACGGCGTTGAAATGCATTGCCTCTGCGTTATCTAAAATACTGTCCAGTTCCTGTTTCATCTGCGTAACGGAAATCCCCTGCTTACTGGGAAAATCAATGTTATACACGCTGGCAATCCAAACGCCCCGTAGTTCCTCCTGTACTGCCGCTTCCGCTTTCTGTCCGCTGAACAGATTCATCTGATAGCCGCCAAAGAGCGCGCCGAACACAAACGTCAGCAGGCAAAGTTTTGCAATCCATTTTTTCATGTACATCCTCCCCATATTCGTTGCATCATAAAACTCGTTATACTTGTGACAGCCTTTGTAAATCCACCATCACAGATAGTGTATGCTTTAATTGACGGTACTGTGGCTCAAATTGTTCCAACAGTGCATAAAATGCAGCAGAATGATTATTTTGGCAAAAATGCAAATATTCATGCACCAGCACCTGCCGGATACAGGCCCAAGGCGCCATGGCCAGCCACAAATTCAGCACAATTTTTTGCTGCCCGCTATAGCAAATGCCCCAGCTTGCCCGCATTTTACGCACGGTGAAGGTTGGTTTCGGCAGCGATAGCGATGTGAGACGCTGCCGCACTTCCTGATTTAAGGCCGGAATGATTTGCTGCAATAACCGTTGGCGGTAAAAATCTTCCACCAGTTGCCGGCAATGGGCTTCCTCGGTACAACCGTGCAGCAGCAATCCTGTTTCCTCCCACTGCCAGTGCCGTCGCCCCTCTGCCTTTACCCATAAAGGATATTGCTGCCCCAGATAGCCAATCTGTCCGCCATCTTGATAGAGATTGTGCAGCCCTTCCTGCTGCCGTTTTGCCTGTAGTTGCGCAATTTTTTGCTGATGACGGACAATCCAATCGGCCTTTTGCTCAACGACCTTCTCAATGGCTGTTTTGCTGGTATGGCGAGGTGCCGTCACCAGCAACTGACCGTCGGCTGTAATCCGCAACGTGATATTTTTTACTTTTTTATAGGTTACTGTATAGTTTAACATCATTTACACCAGCATGGTACACAAAATCATAATATAGGCCGCATAAACTGCCAACAGAGCCAACCCTTGCAGCCGGAAAAATTTCTGCGCCACGAGCGGCGGCAAAATTGCCAGAAAACACACCGCCAAACAAAAGGGCAAGTCTAATAACGAAGCCTGCCGGGAAATTTCCAGATTGCCGCCGGCCAGTATGGAGCAGATAGGTAAAATCATGGTCAAGTCGATGATATTAGCGCCTAAAATATTGCCGATGGATAACGATGCCTGCCGTTTTATCAGTGCCGTAACGGTCGTTACCAGCTCCGGCAGCGAGGTTCCCACCGCAATCAGTGTCGCACCGATGATACTTTCTGGAATCCCAATGATGCGGGCCAGTTCGCTGCCGTTATCCACCAATAGCTGCGCACCCAGCACAATGCCCAAAGCACCGCCTGCAAATTTGGCTATGTTCATTGCAATCACATTGCGGCTATCCCGCACGCTGCTTCTGTCTGCATCGGCCTGCATAGATTGTTTGGCACTGATGATGTTTTCTATCAAAAACACTGCAAATAAAACCAGCAATAAGAAGCTAGGACCTGCGTATAGGTGGCCATCAGCCGATAATGCATACAGCAGGATACAGCCCACAATCATCAAAATACCTTTAAAGGCAATTTGTCTGCGCTTGATTGCCGCTGGCAAACAGACGATGGAAATTCCCATAATCAGGCCCAAATTGGCCGTTACCGAGCCCACCGCATTGCCAACGGCAATACCAGTTTTCCCTCCAACCGTGGCAATGGCGGAGGTTAACAGTTCAGGCAACGTGGTAGCCAGACTCACAATGGTAGCTCCAATAATAAATTTAGGAATTCCAGATTTGACAGCAATCCAGGTGGAGGCATCCACAAATAAATCGCCACCCTTTACAATCAGCGCAATTCCCAAAACAAACAGAATTACAACGATGAAAATACTCATTATGCCTTCAGCCTCCTGTAAAAAGAAAAGGCCGCCTACTCCGACAGCCCTTCTTTCCTCTCTATCTAGCATGCCTATAGCCGGCATACTTTATACTGCTTTTCCTTCCTGATCTTCAATAACGGCCTGCGCTAAATTTACCGCGTGGTCGCCAATCCGTTCCAGGTTAGACAGGATATCCAAATACACAGCGCCGGCGGCAGCACTGCAGGCCCCTGCATTCAAACGGGAAATATGGCCTTTCCGCAAATCCCGCTCCATATCGTCAATAAGATCATCCTGCTCAATCACTTTTCTGGCTAACTCCACATTATTGTTGCGCAATGCTGTTAAGCTGTCGGTCACCGCCTTTTCCACCATTCGCATCATTTCACGTAAGCTGGTATTGGCGTCTTTCGACATCTCAATTTTATTTTCCCGACAATAATCAGTTAATTCTACCAAATTTTCTGCGTGGTCGCCTACCCGTTCCAAGTCGCCTACAATCTGTAAAATCATATGGCTGCGCTGCGACAGCGTATGATTGACATCATGCCCGTAGGTGGCGTCAATGACATATTGGGTGATGGCTTGTTCCAAAATATCTACAATATTTTCCCGGCGCAACGCCTCGGCTTTGTCTTCCTCACCATGCAAAAAGTAATAATCAACTGCATATTCTAAAGCTTCTGACGCCATCCGGCCCATGTGCAGCATTTCGCGGCTGGCATTGGATAAGGCCATCGGCATATTGCTCAGCAAGCGCTTTTCCAAATATTTTGGCTGCAGCATCAAATCGCGGTCGTCCTCTTTGTCTGGAATCAGCTTGCACACCAATCTATCCAACGCGCCCACAAACGGCAAAAACAGAATGGTATTGGTAATGTTAAACATCCCGTGGGTCTGCGCAATCTGCATTTTTACGTTCATCGTTTCCCAACCGCCGGCGGTCATAATATTGGTGATGGTTTCCACCAGCCAAGGGAATATCCCCAAAGCAAACAGCGGCAGGAAAATCAGCGTCCCAAGGGTGTTGAACATCAGATTGACAATCGAGGCCCGTTTAGCATTCACCGAGGTGCCCAAACCGGCTAAAAGGGCTGTCACTGTTGTCCCAATGTTGCTGCCGAATAGCAACGGCACTACCTGGCTATAGGTCATAACGCCCTGATAAGCCAGCTCCTGCATAATACCGATGGTGGCGCTACTGCTCTGCACCACTGCTGTGAGAACAGCGCCCATCAACACGCCCAGAATGATATTATCCTCCACGCTGACCATCAGCGCAGAAAACATCGGGGAAGCGGCCAATGGCTTCAGGCCTTGTCCCATAACATCCATGCCATAAAACAGCAGACCAAACCCCAGCACCACCTGGCCAAAATGCAGCCACCGTTCTTTTTTACAGAAGAACAAACAGAACGCGCCCACGAATACAATGGGCAAAGCATAATCGGACAGTTTAAAACCAATCAAATAGGCTGTCACAGTTGTCCCAATATTGGCCCCCATGATAACGCCCACAGCCTGACGCAAGGTCATCAGCCGGGAGTTTACCAGCCCGATGGCTAACACAGTGGTTGCAGCACTGCTTTGAATCAGACCTGTGACCAAAGTACCGGTGAGTATTCCGCGGATAGGCGTTTTTGTGCCTTTTTCCAGAATGTCACGCAGTTTGTCTCCGGCCAGAGCCTGCAAGCCTTCGGACATGGATTTCATAGAGAACAGGAACATCCCTAAACCGCCAAGAAAGAAAAACAGAAGTTGTTCCATCAGCTATTGTCCCCCAAATTAGTCCATAAAATCAAATTCTACATCTTGAATTCTTACAGTATCTCCATCTTTACAGCCCTGCTCCCGCAACGCTTTCACAACGCCCATGGCTTCTACAATCTGTAAAAATCTTGTTACTGCATCGTCATTGACAAAATTGGTTCTTCTCCAGTGCCGTTCAATTTCCGGACCAGACACTACAAAAACGCCAGCTTCATCCCGTTCAATCACGAACTTCACTTCATTTTCTACAACTTGTGTAACTTTCACTTCTTCCACCGGTGTTACTTCTTCCGGCTCTAATTCTACTTGCTCTACCAGCTCCGCTAAGCGGTAAACCAGCGGCCTCAACCCTTCTCCAGTGGCTGCAGAAATAGGGAACACTTCATATTGCGGCAGCGCCTCCCGCAGGCGAGCTAAATAATCCACCTCGCCCATAATATCGGTTTTATTGGCGGCAATCACCATAGGCCGCTTCATCAGCAACGGATTATACTTTTCCAATTCCTGATTGACAATGGCAAAATCCTCTAAGGGGTCCCGCCCCTCTGAACCGCTGATATCCAGCACATGCACCAGCACCTTGGTACGCTCGGTATGCCGCAGGAACCGATGGCCCAGCCCTGCGCCGTCGGCAGCGCCTTCAATCAAGCCAGGTATATCCGCCATCACAAAGCTGCGCCCCTCATCCACCTTTACCATACCCAAATTGGGCACAATAGTCGTAAAATGATAATCGGCAATTTTCGGTTTGGCCGCAGAAACATGGGAAATAATCGTAGACTTGCCCACATTTGGAAACCCAACCAACCCCACATCGGCCAGCAATTTCAATTCCAGCGTAATCCACCGTTCTTCTCCGGCATCGCCATTTTCCGCCAGTGTAGGCGCCCGATGGGTGGAACTTACAAAATGGGTATTGCCTCGGCCACCCCGACCACCCTTGGCTACCGTTACCCGTTGCCCTGGTGTGGTTAAATCGGCCAAAATCTGCTCGGTCTCAGCATCTCGCACCACAGTACCCACCGGCACCCGCAAAATTTTATCCTCGGCATTGCTGCCGTGCATACTGCTGCCCTGTCCGTGCTTGCCCCGCTCTGCCTTATAATGGGTGTTATAGCGGAAGTCTATCAACGTGCGCAGATTATTATCGGCCTCCAGAATAATGGAGCCGCCATCACCGCCGTCGCCGCCAGCCGGACCGCCCATTGGTACATATTTTTCCCGGCGCCAAGCCACAATGCCGTTTCCGCCGTCGCCAGCCTTCACATGTACCTTCGCATAATCATAAAACATTTGAACACCTGCCCTATCTGCCATAACGCAGTAGACAAAATCTTGTTCCATAGCCATAGGCATGCCCGTTGATAAAGGCATCTAAATCCTTGGTGACAATGGAAGTTTCATCCTCTGCTTTGGCTTTTTCATAAAACACTTTTAAAAAGTTCCGGTCAAACGAAGCCAGATATTCTTCAATTTCTTCTTCACGATAACCCAATTCCGGCCCATATTGAAAAATATATTCTACTGTTTCATTGCGCAATGTAAATTCATTGGCTCTGATATAACTCAAACCCAACGCCTCCTTTTTTCATCAGTCCTATTTACCATTATAACACAGCTCAATTTTAAAACACCATTAAATTCACTTATATATCTATGGTTTATATTGTATGCAACCCAACCTACATCATACAAAACTTTTTCTGAGCTTCAAGCCAGCGCTGCGCTGCTGATAAGTGCCTTTGACATGGAAAAACGAAACCGCACTGTGCCCATATCATTTTATTCAGTATAAATTTGGTAAAAAACATATTAATAAAATATGTTTTTATCTTGAATTTTCAATTTCTTTCCTTTAAAATTGAAACCAACATTTTAATTATCAATTTGGAAAATTGATACATTTACGAGATAAAACCTTATAGCTACAATAAGCTTTGACGAAAAGGAGTCCGCATCACATGAAACCGCTTACAGTTGGCCAAATGGCTCGTATCAATCATGTTTCAGAACAAACTTTACGCTTATATGATAAAATGGGCTTGCTTTCTCCCATTTCCCGCGGCGATGAAAATGGCTATCGCTATTACAGCATCCGGCAAAGTGCGATTTTGGGAACAATTCAATATTTAAAGTCACTGGGCATGAGCTTGAAAGAAATTCAGGAGCTACGAAATGAACAGGATTTTTCGTTTTTCTGCCATCTGTTGGAATCTCGAGATAGCTGCATCTCCGAGCAGATTCAAAACTTACAGTGTCAGCAGCGGGCCATCCGTCACACCATACAAAATTTTGAGCGTTACAAAAACTCCCCGCCTGACGGCTCTATCCTTTTAGAGCATATTGAAAAACGCTTTATTTATTGCAGTAATTCCGGCGTTAATTTCTATGAATGCGACACAGAAACCTATGAACAAATTTTGCACAATTTCAAAAATTCTTTTCTGGCTGAACATTTACCACTGGTCTACTTCTGCAATGTCGGCACCATTCTGCGCAAAGAAAATTTGCTGCAGAACCGCTTTATATCCACAGAATTTTTTGTTTTCGTCGACGAAGCTTTAGGCCAGGAAGCCGCCATCACCGAAATTCCGGCTGGAAATTATCTGTGCATTTACTGCAGCCAATACGAAAACGAAATCCAATACGCCAAACGGTTATTGGCAGCGGCAGAACAGCAAGGCATGGAAATTGTAGGTGATTATCTCTGCGAAGCAGTGGTAGAATGGCCTATTATGGAAGAAAGCGCTCGCAAGATATTTCTACGCTTGCAGGTGCCCGTTCAGTTTCGTTAAAAAATTTTTATAAAACCTATTGACCTTATTGTTACTATAACCTGTATACTAAGTTACATAAAAGAGATACTCTTTTATGTAACAAAAATTTTAGCAAAAAGAAAGACTAACTATTAAAAGTCAAGTCCTAAAATGAAATTTTTTGAATGAATTGCA
>CABQBF010000069.1 GCA_902462325.1 uncultured Peptococcaceae bacterium | reverse complement strand
ATAAAATTCCATAAAACAACAGAGACTACCACTGAGGTGATGTTATGCACTGGGGTGGTAGTCTTTTTTTGTTAAAGGGATTTTTATCATTCTTAAAAATTGAAAAGTGTCGTGAAATAGAAAATTTTGTGGTATAATAAAAAGAAATGTTTGATGTTGGCTGCAACGAAGTTAGCTTGCGAAAGAAGGGATAGGCTGAGATGCGAATTGAGCAACTAGAATATCTAGTAGAAATATCTCGTAAAAAATCATTTAATAGTGCCAGCGAAAATTTGTTTTTAACGCCACAGTCGCTAAGCCGTTCCATCACCAGTATGGAAAATGAATTGGGTTTTAAGATCTTTGAGCGCAATTCTCGTGGAGTTCGTTTTACACCAGAGGGAGAAAAGTTTTTACATGCTGCGCAGGAAATAACAGAGCGCTATGACCAAGTCTTAAAAGAGATTGATGCATACAGTCATTGTGTAGAGGAAATTTGCAGTGGGCGTTTGGTGATGTATGCCCATCCAATTTTTACAATGTCTGTTTTGCCGCAGGCTATTACTGATTTTTGTAAAGAATATCCCAAAATCAGAGTGTGTTTGTTAGAAGATGTGTCCGGTGGGATTTTAGAAAAATTGATGGAAGATGAACTGGCTGAGGAACATTCTTTCAAATTGGGTCTATTGACGATTCCTCAGATGGCAGAAGCAATGCAAAAGCATTATAAAGAGCAAGAAGCCTGGCGTTTTGTTCCTTTATTGGAGGGGGAATACGTTTGTTGTGTCAGTAAAAAATCAGAGCTAGCTGCAAAGCGCAATATCTCTTTAAAAACCATTTGTCAGTATCCATTAGTCCGTTTTACCAATAATATTGGCCTTGTCAGTGATGTACAGTCTTATTTTCTGAATTTGTACGGGAAACCGGCAGTAGGATTTTCCACAACCAGCATCGGACCTTGGATTTCAGCCATTGCCAATGATGTTGGCGTAGGCTTGATTCATAATGTTGTGTTAGCATCATCTTCTATGATTCGCGATGAATTTGAGAAAGTAGCAATACTACCTATTCGAGAGAAAACATCTTTGGAGGCGGGTTTATTAGTACCGCGCAACAGAGATCATTTTATTGATATTTTTGTAGAGTTTATGCAGAATTATTTTAGAGAGATTGGTTAAGACTGATATAATATAATGTTTTAAGAAAAGCATTTTGCACGCTATATTTTAGAGCGTTGTGAAATGCTTTTTTTATACTTTCAATAAAAAGAGTATTTAGTTGTGCAAGGTTTGTTCAAGTTATGAAATTTATGCATCAAAATGACTTATTCAAATTATATAAACGTTTATATACAATATATTCAGAAAGATGAATGTGCACTTCATTTTTAAATTTTCATTATAGGAGTGTGGAAACAATGGTACAAGCAATCGACTGGAGATTAAGACCACCTTATCGTTCTTTTAAGGGCAGTATTTTATATGATAAATATGGGGACAATCCTGAATGGCCAGAATCTGTAACGAAATTTTCAATGGACGCTTTAATTAAAGAAATGGATGAGGCTGGTATTGGAATCGGCATGGTATCAATGCGGGCTGGCAATGATAATCACGATATTGATTTGATTAAGCAGGAATATCCGGGCCGGTTTTTAGGAATGGCGCATATTAATCCCTGTGATGGCGCAAAGGCGTTGGCAGATATTGATGAATTTGTAATCAATGGCGCGGCAGATACCATCATTATGGAACCGGGACAATTCTTTATCGAGGAGCCTATGCCCGCTGATGATCCACGGCTGTATCCAATCTATGAAAAATGTGAAAAGGAAAATATTATTGTAACTTTAACGTTTGGTGGTTTGTTCTGTGCAAAACTGGAAAATTATAATCCAATTTTTATAGACCGAATTGCTGTGGATTTTCCAAAATTGAAAATCGTAATTACCCATGGCGGCTGGCCTTATGTGACAGAAATTTGCCATGTGGGTTATCAGAGAAAAAATGTAAATATTTGTCCAGATTATTATATGTTTAATTTTAACCCCGGATATGACCAATATGTGTTGGCTGCCAACCATATTTTAAAGAATCAAATTTTGTTTGGCTCATGTTTCCCATCAAAGCCGTTAGACTTTGCAATGCAGAATATCCAAAATATTGGTTTGACACCAGATGCATTAGAACATGTATTGTATCATAATTCTGCGCGGTTATTAGGTCTTGAAAAATAGAAATTAATGAAATTAACGTTATATTTATTTGTTTGGAAAAGGGGGAATATAAATGGAAATTCCACAGAAACGAAAAAATGCTTTGTATTATGTGAATGCAATATTTTTTATGGTAATTCCGATTATCTTTTTTCAATTGCCTCCAGTTGCACCTTTAACAGATGTAGGAATGAAAGTTGTCGGTGTATTTTTGGCAGCATTATGGGGTTGGATTACTATTGGATTAATTTGGCCCAGCATTTATATTTTGTGTATGCTGATTTTCACAGGGTATTTCGCAAATTTTTCAGCGGTTTGCAGCAGCAGTTTTGGAAATAATACAACAGTATTGTTGATTTTCATGTTGGCATTTGCAGGACTAATTGATAAAAGTGGCGTTGGCAGAGCAATTTCGATGTGGTTTGTTACTAGAAAAATTGTAAATGGGAAGCCATGGCTTTTTTGTTTTGCTTTTCTGTTTTCTGTTTATATCTTAGGCTCTTTGACCAGTGGAACACCATCCGTGTTATTGGGATGGAGCTTGCTGGCAGGGATTTGTGCAGCAGTCGGCTATAAACCAGGTGATTCTTTAGCGAAGTTTTTATTTTTTGGCGTCTTGGTGACAGGACCGTTAGGCATGGATTTATTTCCGTTTAAGCCTGTGTCAGTTGTTGCGTTATCGGTTTATGCGAATATGACAGGATTAGAGATTGGTTATGCGCATTATATTAGTTGTGCATTAATGTTAGATACGCTTATTATGGTAGGCTATTTGTTGTTTGGCAAATTCGTGTTAAAAGTAGATGTTAGTTTATTAAAAGATTTCGACCCAGATAAATTAAATGCAAAAGAAGTCTTGAATTTAACGATAGAGCAAAAACTAATTCTTATTTTAACTGCATTTTTGTTAATTGCTTTTATTGTGCCGAGTTTTCTTCCTTCAGAATGGTTGTTTACAATATTTTTTAAGAAATTGGGAACTACAGGAACAATTATGATTGTTATGTGTGCTATGATATTCTTGCAATTGCACGGGAAACCACTTTGCAATTTTCAAGATGTAGCGCGTAGCGGGATTTCTTGGGATGCCATTATGCTAACAGCAACTGTATTACCTATTACATCAGCTTTGGCGAATGATGAAGCGACAGGTTTCATTACTTTTATCACCGATTTGATTGGGCCGATTATTGAAGGAAAGCCGGCTGTACTATTTATCTTGTTGTTTATGATAATCGCAGTGGCTTTCACTAATTTCTGTACCAATGCAGGGACAGCATCTTCCTTATCGCCAATTGCCTTGGCAGGTGCCGGGCTAGTGGGAGCTAATCCAGCATTATTGATTATTTTTGTCATTAAATGCTGTCATATGGCTTACTTCACACCAGCAGCATCGCCAGCAACGGCATTGGCGATTGCGCAGAGAGAGTGGATTTCTCAAAAAGAAATGTTATACTACGGCTTTGCAGTCGTGGCCATTGCGTTTGTAGTGATTATATGCGTGGGGTTCCCTGTTGGCAATATCATTTTTGATATGTAAAAATTAAAGTAAGGATAAAAAATATCAGAACCGCCGCGAAAGCATTGTTTGTAAGTTTGAATATCTGGATAAATTTCGGATAAACCTTCAAGAGTAAGATGCTGCGGCGGTTCTTTTTTGAGGTGAAAGCAATGTTGAAAAAAATATTTGAACCAATCCAGATTGGCACGATGACGTTGAAAAACCGTTTGGTAGTTCCAGCTATGGCCAGTAATTATAGCAATGAGGAAGGCATGGCAACAGAGCAGTTGATTGGATATCATGAAACTAAGGCTAAGGGCGGCTGGGGGCTGATTATTGTGGAGGATTATCGTATTTGTCCAGAAGCAGGCGCTTCAGCCAAATTGCCAGGGCTGTATAATGATACTCAAATTCCCAGCCATCAGGAGCTAACCCGGCGCGTCCATACAGCTGGCGGAAAAATTGTGGCGCAAATTTATCATGCGGGCTGGGAAAGTAAACGGGAGTTTGTGGGTGCCTGTCCGGTTGGTGTGGCTGCGGTAAAAAATTTGAATATGACCGATATGCCGCAGGCGTTGACGATAGAGCAAATTCGCACTATTGTGCAGCAATTTGCTGAATGTGCCAAACGGGTAAAAGCTGCTGGCTTTGACGGCGTAGAAATTCATGGCGCCCATGGTTATTTGCTGGAACAGTTTTTTTCTCCCCAATTAAATAGCAGAAGTGATGACTATGGCGGTGATTTTGCAGGCCGTTCCCGCTTAGCTTTAGAAGTGGTACAAGCTGTGCGGGAGGCAGTGGGAACTGACTTCCCTGTTTTGTATCGCATGACAGTGGCTGAGTATGTGGAAGGTGGTTTGGGATTAGAAGAATCTAAGGCGCTTGCCATTTCATTGGAGGAGGCTGGCGTGGATGCGATTAATTGCTCGCAAGGAGCTGGCAGCATGGGCTGCGGTACGATGACCATACCGCCATCAGCGGTGCGACCCGCTGCTTATGTAGGCCATGCAGCGGCAATCAAGAGTGTGGTGGATATTCCAGTGATTGCGGTGGGCCGTATTAATACGCCAGAGATTGCAGAAGCTGTCCTTCGTTCCGGACAGGCCGATTTAGTTGCTATGGGCCGCGCTTCTATTGCTGACCCCGCTTTGCCCAATAAAGCGTTGGCCGGAGATTTGGCAGCTATCAATCATTGTATTGGCTGCGTACAGGGCTGTATTGGAGAAAAACGACGGGGCAATGCATTAAGTTGTATGGTAAATCCAAGGGTTGGCCATGAAACGGAATGGGATGTTAGTAAAGTAAAGCAGCCGAAAAAAGTGTTTATTGCCGGCGGCGGTGTGTCAGGCTGTGAGACCGCTATTGCAGCCGCAGAACGTGGACATCAGGTGACAATATTTGAAAAGACAGAAAGATTAGGCGGTCAATGGTGTTTGGCAGCGGTACCGGTGGGGAAGACGGAATTTTCCAGCTTTATTAAATGGCAAAAAATACAATTAGACCGTTTAGGTGTAGAAATTCGGCTACAGGAAGAGCTAACAGTGGAACGGATTGTACAGGAAAGGCCCGATGTGGTGATTGACGCCACAGGCAGCAATCCCTTCCTTGTACCGATGAAAGGTGCAGAACAACCCCATGTGGTGGCGGCCCATGATGTATTGGCCGGTAAAGTTGTGGTTGGAAAAAATGTAGTGGTAATTGGAGGCGGATTGGTAGGCACTGAAACAGCAGAATACGTAGCTTATCATGGCAGTCAGGTAAGTATTCTGGAAATGCAGCCGCAGATTGCCAAAGATGGTGAAGGAGCCAGCAATTATTATATGCTGCAAAATTTAGAGAAACATCATGTGAACATCTACACCAACGCTAAGGTTTTGGAAATTGGTGAAGATGTAGTATATTTCACGTTACAAGAAAAAGAACAGTGCATTTTAAATGTGGATACTGTGATTATGGCAACTGGAGTAAAATCTAATCAGGAGTTTGCAAAGACCTTGCAAGAAAAACAAATTCCCTTTATTGCAGTCGGCGATGCGGCTGAAGTAAAAAATGGATTCGCTAATATTCAGGAAGGCTATCGTATCGGCAGGACGTTATAATCGCGTACCGTGTTTTACGGCAGTATCTTGGTGATGAAAGGTATAAAATTCCATAAAACAACAGAGACTACCACTGAGGTGATGTTATGCACTGGGGCGGTGGTCTTTTTTTGTTGCTGTGCCTTTTTTGTCTGCTGCCGCTGCGTTTAGAGTTTGTGGCGGAGCATGAAAAGCAATGGTGGGGCAGAATACAGATACAATTTTTATGGCTGCGTGTTGAAAAACAATTTCCTGCTGCGGGGGAGACCGTCCAAACAACCCATGGACGACGGCTTGAGGCGGAGCGAACCTTGTTATATCGGCATAAATCGGAAAACAAAGAGCAACGGACAGAGGATACAACGGGCTGGAAACCGGAGCATAGGCAGCGATTTTTTGCAGGACGAGGGCAAAAAATGACTTGGCGGCAGCGTTGGCAGAACCGCTGGCAGCGCACATCGTTTCAGGCGCAGTGGAAGGCGATTTTGCTTTTTGCGGTGCAGGTGATAAAACTTGTGGCGCGCTGGCTGCGTTTGGAGCAATGCACAGTGTGCTGCCGGATTGGTTGGGCGCAGCCGGACTGGACAGCCTATAGCTATGGATTGTTTTGGACAGCGGTATCCTGTTTGCCAAAACGGTGGTTGGCACAGAGCAGCTTCACCTATGTGCCTGATTTTCAGCAACAGCGGCAGGAAGTTGGACTGCGGGGTATAATTGGCTGTCGCGTTGGACATCTTATACTTATCTTATTATCGTTGCTCTGGCTGGTGGGAAAAGCGGCTTGGGCGCAGAGAAGGAAGGAGCAGATTTTGTATGAAGGCTGATTGTGTTGGCGGTTTGATGGAAACCGCAATGGAAAATATCAAAGGAATGGTGGAGGTAAACACCATTATCGGCGATGCGGTGGAAACACCCAATGGAACCGTCATTATTCCTGTGTCTAAAATGTGCTGCGGTTTTGCTTCCGGTGGAACCCATGTGGCATGGAAACAGGAGGGTAATCCAGAGGAGAGTCAGCCGCCTTTCGGTGGTGGCGCCGGCGCCGGCGTTTCGGTGCAGCCGGTGGGATTTTTGCTGGTAGGAGAAAAGGATATCCGCTTTCAGGTCGTGGACCATAGCGCTATTTTGGACCGTCTGCTGGATGAAGTGCCGCAGATGGTGGACAAATTGAAGCATTGCAGAAAGGAAGAGGCCACAGCGGAGGTATTATCGCCATTGTTGGAAAAGGTTCTCCAGGATAGTATGCAGCAGGATACAGAGAGGTAATATAAGCCGGTTTGGTAAAAGGATTTACCAGACCGGTTTCTTGTTTCGTTTAAAATATAGAATTATAGGCAATGGCTATCAATAAAATAGATATCCAGTATTTTACAAATTACTGCATATAATATAAAATATAATCAGAAAATATGAATTCGATCGAAATTTTATATTAAAAATTGATAGAAAGGGTGTAGCGTATGCCACCAATTATTAATCGGGACAAATGTATTCAATGTGGATATTGTGCGGCAATTTGTCCGTTAGATGTCATTAAAGTTTCCAAAGAAAGAGAAATTATTATAAAATATCCGGAAGAATGCTGGCACTGCAGGGCCTGTGCAATTGACTGTCCAGTACAAGCTATTACGTTGCGTTATCCGCTTTCTCACATGATGTTACATGTGGATGTGCCCAATAAGGAGTGATAAATGATGAGAGTTAAAGTAAGAGAACAAGTTGTTAAAAGCGATGTTTTAATAGTAGGCGGTGGGATTGGCGGTTTGCAGGCGGCAATTACTGCGGCGAAAAATGGTGCGGACGTGGTAATTGCAGAAAAAGCGGACACTAGAAGATCCGGCTCCGGTGCTACTGGAAATGATCATTTCATGTGCTATATTCCAGAAATTCATGGTGATGACTATGATACAATTTTGCAGGAAGTCATGGAAACTTTAGTGGGTCCATGGCAGGATTTAGATTTAGTGTCGTTAATGATGAACCGATCATTTGAAGTAATTCAATTGTGGCATAGTTATGGCATTGATATGAAACCTACTGGTAAATGGAATTTTGAAGGTCACGCTATGCCAGGCCGTAGAAAATATCATTTAAAATATGATGGCCGCAATCAGAAGCCGATTTTAACGAAAGAGGCTCTGAAAAATGGTGCGCGTATTATGAATAAAACTGTAGTGAATGAGTTGCTAACAGATGGAAAAGGTCGTGTGGTTGGGGCTATTGGCATTAACATTTCTGATGAAGAACAAGCGGAAGTTGTTATATTCCAAGCAAAAGCAGTAATTGTGGGGACTGGGCATACGGTGCGGATGTATCCGGGACAGAATCCCGCTTATGAATTCAATACAGCCAGCTGTCCGGCTGATACAGGTAGCGGCGCAGCCATGGCTTATCGTGCTGGTGCAAGTTTGGTCAACTTGGATATTCCAGCTGTGCAGGCAGGACCGAGATTGTTTGCCCGCTCCGGGAAAGCCACTTGGATTGGTGTGTTGACCGATTATTACGGAAAACCGCTAGGTCCCTTTGTGGATAAACCAAGTAGAGAATATTGCGATGCAACTTCAGATATCTGGCGGGAAGTATTTTCGGAAAAGTTAGCCAATGGTAGTGGTCCGGTATTTATGAATTGTTCAGAAACTTCTGATGAAGATTTGGATTATATGTTGCATGATGCTTTTGTGGCGGAAGGAGATACTTCTATCACAGATTATTTAGAACAATATCATATTGATTTACGCAAAAGCATGATTGAGTTTGCTTCTTATGAATACGTTTTTTTAGGACGCGGTATTGATGTTGATATCCAGAGTATGAGCAGTGTGCAGGGATTATATGCCATTGGAAATTCTGCTGGAAATGTGCGCGGGGATATTACCAGTGCTGCAGTATTTGGTCATATTGCAGGAGAAAATGTTTGCGAGTATGTCAAAACTGTTGAAGAGTTCCAGGTGGATACTCATCCGTTGGTTGCAGAAAAAATAGAGTTATATAATCAAATTTGTAGTAGAGTGGAAGGCGCCCATTGGAAAGAAGCAAATTCTACATTACAGCAGATTATGAAGGATTATGTGGGAATGAATGTGCGTTCGGAAACATTGATGAAGTCTGGCATCAAATATCTGAGTGATTTGAAACGGTATGCTTTGGAACAGCTAAAAGCAGACACTAGTCATGAATTGATGCGTGCGTTAGAGGTATTGGATTTGATTGATTATGCGCAAGCAACAGCGTTAATGTCTGAAAACCGTAAAGAGAGTCGTGGACCGCATCATAAGCGTAGTGACTACACTTATACCAATCCTTTGTTGAATAATAAATTTCAGACAATTACTTTAACTGATGAAGGCCCCAAAATGGCTTTTCGTGACCGTAGAAAACGTTGAATTGATTGGTGCAAATGATGCGAGAGGGGTTATTTTTCTGGTGTTTATACCAGGCAAATAACCCCTGATTTTATGAATAGGAGGTTGCTTGGAATGCCTATAAAGATTGCAGAAAGAAAAAGTGGATTTTTTTATTATAGTAAAGTCATTATTTTTTTACTTATTTTATTTGGATTTGGTTATTTGCCTGCGATTGAACCATTGACACCAATTGGGATGAAAGTATTGGGTATCTTTTTTGGTCTTTTATTTGGGTGGACAACGATTGGCCTACTATGGCCAAGTATTATAGGATTGCTTGGATTGGTTGTCATTGATGCGATGAACTTAAAAACAGCATTTGCGCTGGGATGGGGCAGTAATACGCTGTTATTAATCTTATTTATGACAATTTTGGCTGCCATAGTAGAGCAGTCTGGCGTTAGTAATTTTATAGCTATGTGGTTTATCACCCGTAAATGTGTGTTGGGAAAACCATGGGTATTTATCTTTGTTTTTTTATTTGCCACTTTTATTCTTTCGGCAGTAACTAGCACAATTCCAGCTATTATTATTTGCTGGTCTATTTTATATAGTATTTGTAAACAAATCGGCTATAAACCTCATGAGCCGTTTCCGTCTTTTATGATTGTGGGTATTGTGGCAGCAGCTTCTTTTGGTTTAGCGTTATTTCCATTTAAGACGATTGGGATCACTGTATTTGGAATTTTAGAAAATATGACAGGGATGACCGTAGATTATCTGACATATATATTTTTCACATTACCTATGGGTACAACTTGTATCCTTGTTTTTATACTGTTGGGGAAAGTTTTTTGTAAATTAGATGTGCAGTTATTAGCTAATTTGACAAAATCCTCTTTTCAAGATATGGAATTATGCTTGACAAAATACCAGAAGATTATTTTGAGTTTTGTTTTCTTGTTGATTGTTCTATTGCTGTTACCGAGTATTTTACCAAGACAATTTTTCCTGACAATTTTATTAAATAAAATACAGGCTAGTGGTACAGCATTGCTTTTGATTGCAGTAATGTGCTGTATCAAAGTAGACGGCCGACCAATCATGAATTTTCGTGAGGTGGCGGCCGAAGGAATGCAGTGGGATGTAATTTTTTTAGTATCGGTTGTTATGCCGCTTTCTGCTGTTTTAACCGCAGAAGAGACAGGAATCACGTCATTTTTGTTACATGCATTAGGGCCGTTGTTTGAGGGAAAATCTGCAGGTGTATTTTTTCTGATTGTGGTCATATCGACAGTGATTATTACCAATATTGTGCTACAAAGTATTGGCGGGGCAATTTTGTTGCCTGTATTCTATCCCTTTGCAATAAAATTGGGGATTGCACCGTTAGCGTTAACTAGTTTATTGGTTTTTTCTTGTCACTTTGGACTTCTAACGCCGGCTGCTTCACCAATGGCTGCTTTAATGTATGGAAATGCAGATTGGATTGAGGCAAAGGATATCTATAAATATGGTTTGCTGAGCGTACTATCATCTTGTATCGTATCTTGTGTTTTGGGTATTCCTTATATTCAATTTTTGTTTCGTTAGAAAAATGGGCGGAAAGAGGATTTTATATCATTACAACGAATATAGATAATTAAATTGACATATTTCGACAAGGGGCGAGAGCAATGCGATTAAATCAGTTTAAATATCTAATTGCGCTAGAAGAATCTGGTTCTTTTTCTAAAGCTGCTCAAGTATTGTTTATTTCTCAACCTTCTTTAAGTGCAGCCATGAAGGAATTGGAAGATGAACTGGGATTTGAAATTATACGCAGAAGTAAAAAAGGTATTACATTAACACCTCAGGGAGAACAAGTATTGAAAGAAGCCAAGGTTATTATGGATGCTATCAAACGGATTAAGCATATTGATTATCAAGAAAACGGAAAAATAAAAGGAAAGCTCCGTGTTGGCGGAGTTCCCTATTTTTGTGATGTTTTACTGGTAGATACGTTGATGAATTTACAGCAGCAGTATCCAGAGCTTCTGATTCAATTAATTGAAGACGATACCGACTACATTTTAAAAGCGGTAGCAAAAGATAATTTAGATTTAGGTGTTATTCTGGTTAGCTATATTGATGAAGCAGATAAAAGAAATGAGATTAGCAAGATAAAAGTGTGCTATCATAAATTATTTGATGATCAAATGGTTTTTGTTGCACGAGAAGGACATCCTTTATCACAGCACACAGGCTTGACTATTGAACAAGTTTTAGAATATCCATTTATTACCCATCGTAAGGCGGCAAATCCAGTTACCGAGAAATTATTGCAGGGCCATAGTAACTCCCATAAAATGTTACATATCAGTGGTTTTCACAATCTGCGGCAGTATTTGTTGCGTTCTGACGCAATTAGTGCCTTTCCAAGTAAGGCGATTAATAAAATTTTTCTGAGTTCAAATGAAAAATTGCAAATTATAACAGTGGATGATTTTATTTGGTCATGTCAGGTTGGTTGGGTGAGTAAGAAAGAAACTATGAATTTATCGGAAGAAATATTTGTTCATGCATTGAAAAAACAGTGTAGTGTGCTTGAAAAGAGGGTTTTATAATAATTAGTTTGTGTTTATAGAGTTTAATACTGATATCCTATGAGGATGTAAGCGGGATAAAATCTGTATAAATGTGAGTTGAGATAAAAACGGTACTGGTTTGTAGTGGAAATATTATATTTCTACTACAAATCAATACCGTTTTTGTTTAAAAGAATTGTTTAAAATTTTTATCGTGATTGCCGGACTTCGCGCAAATAATTGTAAAGAGTAGCCTGCGAAATAGAAAGCTGCTCGCAAATCAGTGTGACAGAATCTTTGACGTCAAATACGCCTTTTTGATCTAATGCGTCAATCACGCGCAATTTTACTTCTTTGGATGCCAGTCCATTTGGTTTCACTTGCTCTACTTCACGGAATATGGTGTGTTTCGTGATGGTCTGGATGTAATTTTCTCCTTCATCAGCTATGGTATCTTCAAAGGAACGAGTGTCTAAAAGACGGTTTAGTTGATCGCGAAGCTGGTGAATAGCGCTCATATCCTGATTGATACAAATTAACGCGATAGGGAAGCCAGCGTTATCACGAAATATAAAGTGTGAGGTGCGTAATGGTTTTCCCAATTTGGATGTGCTGCCAAAGCCAACTAGGTGACCGTCTGCATCGGCTAAGCTGATAATGGTTTGAATTAATCCTAAATCTTCTGGCGACTCGACTGTACGTCCTGTGATATAACCGTTTTCAATGTAGATAATTTTTTTTTGCTTGAGATCGTGTAAAACAATTTCTGTTTCTTGCCCCATTAATTTCGCAAGACCCTTTGCAAAATTGACAAGAAAAGCCATATTAATTGTATTTGTTGTTTCAGTCCCCATGTTAAACTCCCAGTATTGTTTATTTTTTATAATAGCATGATTATTTTTTCTTCGCAAGCGTAATTTGTTTTGCAAAAGCATTATACGTGTAGAGTTACAATAGATGTGAGACCAAAAAGAGGTAGAAAAAAGCGATAGAGTT
>CABQBF010000068.1 GCA_902462325.1 uncultured Peptococcaceae bacterium | reverse complement strand
CCTAAACATGGCTTATAACCTTGTGGACAGCTTATGGATTGGAAATCTTTTAGGCGAAACAGCCTATGCTGCTTTAACAAATTCTACGCCGATTATTTTAATCCTAACATCAGTTGCAATGGGAGCGACAAACGGCATTTCTATTTTACTTTCACAGGCAATCGGCGCAAAAAATCAAAAACGAGTGGAGAGGCTGATTGCCACTTCATTTATCGTCGCGATTGTCTTTTCCTTGATGATTACTTTTGTGCTTGAAATATTTCTGCCGTATATTTTAACTGTCTTGAATACTCCGGCGGAAACGTATGATATGGCATGCAGTTATCTTTCTATTTATGTACTTGGATATTTAGCGGTTTATCTGTATCTGTATTTTACTGCGGTTTTACGGAGTTTCGGAAATTCCATGTTTCAAGCGGTTGCTATGTTGGTGTCAACCGTATTAAACGCAATCCTTGACCCCATTTTTATCCATTTCGTCGGCTTTCATGGAGCGGCGATTGCAACTTTGCTTTCACAGGGCATTTGCTTGATTTTCATGGTTGTATATCTGAAAAGGAAAAAACTTTTTTCTCTGCATATTACTTGGTTTGATAAGGCGGACGTTTTACCGCTTATTAAAAAAGCAATACCGTCTGTCGTTCAGCAGAGCATCCCGGCGATAAGCACAACATTTTTAACCGCACTGGTAAGTACATATAGCATTACTGCAATTGCGGCGTATGGAATTACGGGAAAACTGGAAACGATTCTTTTTTATCCGGCTATGACGTTGAATATGGTCTTGACCACTATCGTAGGTCAGTGTATTGGCGGACAGCGAATTGATCGCACAAAAGATTACTTAAAATGCGCTTTGAAATATGGGTGCATATTGCTTTTCATTCTTTCCGTTGTCATAGTGATATTTTTCAAGACAGCTCTCCGGTTTTTTTGTAAGCAACACAGACGTAGCAACGATTGTTGGTGTGTATTTTTTAACCGTAAGTATTGGCTATGTTTTGAACACGGTTACAAATTGCTTTCTTGGCGTATTAAACGGTCTGGGTAAGCCTGCGAAAAGTATGATCTTAATGATTTTCTATTATATCATTGTCCGTATGCCTTTGGCATATCTGCTTTCTTTTTTAGGCTTTGGATTAAACGGAATATGGATTGCTGTACTTGTCAGCCATATCTGCGCGGCGGTGGCTTCCATGCTTGTATCGCTGCTACAGATAAAAAGCAAAAAATGATTTTAGTACAGTCAGCCGCCATTTTCCGCTCAGATACGTTGCAAAATAGTTTCGTGTAGGGTATAGCAGCATCATGGAGGGTGTCGCCATGCCTTTTTTCACATTACAACTACTTGATCTGTCAAAAAAATCTTGTCCTTAGAAACGGAATATTTCGCTTCGTTTCGTATGCCTTAGTAACGCATATTTCATGTATCATCTAAATGCTCGTATGGCTTTATACTTTGTGGATGTTTGTTGTGATAGCTCCCTACTGGGAAAAAGGGGGCGATGAGAAAATGAGGTATTCTGAACAATTCATAGAACACATTTTGTAATTGGTCTGTCAATCGTTCAGTTCGTTTGTTTCCAAAACTTCCTCATCAGCGTTCATCAAACCGTGAACGCCCTCTTTTTGTTTTTGAAACAGGAATGTTATTGTTGATTGCAATGATTAAGTTGGAAGATGCGTTCTGTATTTTTTCTGGCGTTTTCCAGCAGCGTTTCTTCTGATACATGCATATAGTTTGCCAATGCCGCGGCTACATATTTGATATTTTGCGGTACGTTGGTTTTAGCCAATCCCGGTATGTTCCGCGGCGTCAGATAAGGCGCGTCGGTTTCGATGAGGATGCGGTCCAATGGAATGATGGAAACGGCGCTGCGTAACTCTTTGGCGCGTCGCTCGTCACAAATCCAGCCGGTTATTCCGATGGAAAATCCCATAGAGAGATATTGATAGAGCGTTTCTTTATCGCCGGTAAAGCAATGCACAACCGATTTGGCGCAAATATCGGGGTGTTGTTTAAAGCGCCGAATGAAATCGGCAGTTGCTTTGCGCTCGTGAAGAAAAAGCGGTTTGTTCAATTTTTCAGCCAGTACGATTTGTTTTTCAAAGCAGCGGATTTGATTTTCTTTGGTGGAAAACATACGGTCATAGTCTAATCCACATTCTCCCACTGCTACGATTTTTGTGTTTTCTACGATGAGTTTTTCGATGCTTTCAAAATCTTCTTTTTTAGTAGCATCGGCGTTATGGGGATGAATGCCGGCAGTGCCATAGGCTTCGTTTTCTTTTAGAAAGGCCGCAATTTTTTTATTCTCCCTGGGATTGGTGCCGGTCAGAATACAGCAGACGCCTGCATCTGCAGCATCTTGAATGATTTTTTCCGGATTGGGAAATTGTTTGCAGAATAAATTCAGCCCGATGTCATAATATTTGTGCATGATAGGTTGCCTCACTTTGTGTTGGAGTTTATATTCATTATAAAGAACGGGCAGTATTGTTGCAAGCCGTTCAGTCAATTTGCGGTTGAATTTGTATTTCTGCTGGCAAACCTGTATAATAGGTGTGATGAAACTGATACCAACGAACGCAGTATGTAAAATAAAAGAGGTTTGTATTATGAAAAAAGTAATTCTAGCTTCGCTCAGTGCCAAATTTATTCATTCCAGTTTGGCGCTGCGCTATTTGACTCGTTTTCAGGGGAATGCCCAGCATCACAATCTGCAAACCATGGAGTTTACCATTAATCAGCGGTTGGACTTTATTGCCGATGAATTATTCCGGCAGCAGCCCGATGTGATTTTATTTTCCTGTTATATCTGGAATGTGGAAATGCTGAAAGCGCTGTGTCCCTTGCTGAAAAAAATTTTGCCCGCTTGTTTCTTGGGATTGGGCGGTCCGGAGGTTAGCTATGAAAGCGAAGCCTTTTTGCAGGAGAATCCTGCTGTAGATTTGATTATGCGCGGGGAAGGCGAGATGGTATTCAGCCAACTGCTGGACTATTGGGATGAAGGGGATCCGGCGGCTTTGCAGGATATTCAAGGGCTGACCTTCCGGCAAAATGGACAGATTATGTCGACGCCGCCGCAAGCGCCGTTGGATTTGGCGTTGCTGCCCTTTCCCTATGATGAGGATTTTAGCGATGTGGAAAATCAGATTATTTATTATGAGTCTCAGCGAGGTTGTCCGTATAGTTGCGGCTATTGTTTGTCCTCCATTGAGAAAGGTGTGCGGTTTGTACCGTTAGAAAAGGTTTTGCCGGAGCTGCAAAAATTTTTGGACCATAACGTGCGGCAGGTGAAATTTATTGACCGTACATTTAATTGCAAAAAAAGCCATGCCATGGCCATTTGGCGATATTTGCAGGAGCATGACAACGGCGTGACCAACTTTCATTTTGAAATCACCGCCGATTTGCTGGACCAGGACACCATTGCGTTTCTGCGCACAGTGCGCAAGGGCTTGTTCCAGTTTGAAATCGGTGTGCAGTCCACCAATGCCCAAACCATTGCCGCCATTAACCGTAATGTGGACTTTGACAAATTATCTGGCATTGTGCGGCAGATAAAGGCTGGCGGCAATATCCATCAACATTTAGATTTAATCGCCGGGCTGCCCTATGAAGATTATGCGTCCTTTGGTCGTTCCTTCAATGATGTGTATGCCTTACAGCCGGAACAGTTACAATTGGGCTTTTTGAAGGTGTTGAAGGGCTCCATGATTTATCACCGGCAAAAGGAATTTGCTATTGTCTATCATGATACAGCGCCTTATGAAGTTCTAACAACGTACAAGCTGCCCTACAGCGATACGCTGCGGCTGAAATATATAGAAGAAATGGTGGAAACCTATTATAACAGTGGGAAATTTTTGCATACGCTGGACTATTTGGTGCCGCTTTATGAAAGTCCCTTCGCCTTTTTTGAGCAGTTGTCCCAATATTGGGTGGCGCAAAACTGCCAGTATCAATCTCAGTCGAAGCTGGGGCTGTGCGATATTTTGTGGCAGTTTGCACAGCAAAATACGACGTTGGATAAGCGAAAGTTCCAATGGCTGCTGAAATTTGATTTGGCCTTGCATGAGAAGCCCCGGAAAATTCCAGTATGGTTGACAGCGAGCAACGATGCTCAATGGCATCATGCTATTTTTGAATTTTACCGTCAGGCGGAACAGGTGGAGCAATATCTGCCCCATTATGTCGGTGTAGACAGTAAGGTCATTGCGCGGCAGACCCATTTGGAGGTGTTCGGCGATGAGAAACCGGTGGCGGTGCTGTTTGATTACGCCCATAAGGATTTATTGAGCAATGCAGCTTACATGGCGATTCCTTTGGAGGATTTGATGGAGCCTAGTAAAAACGAGAAAGCATAAAGGTGCTTGCAATTCGGCAGATATGCAGACGGTATTTGAAAAAATCAAGCGAAATCCAAACATAAAATGCGCTCTTGACTCGTAAGTATAGACAAAGAGCGTATATGAGGGAGGATTTGGTATGGATTTTTTGCAAAGTGTGTTTGGCGGACGTATGAAATATTTTTTTCTGGCCATTTTGATTTTTGTAGTAGGCGCTTGCGGTGTGTCGGCTGGTTTGGATGTCTGGACAGAGTGGCGTACGCCGCCGGAGCAAATTGTAGGTGAAGCGCTGATGTATGCGGTAGAAGCGCCATCGTACAGTTACACCAGTGAAACCAGTCGGGTATTGGATGGACAGACGCAGGTGATTAGCCGGCTGCAAGGGCAAAAAAACGGTGAGAATGTGCATTTATTTGGCGATGTAGATGTGGTGGACAGTCAGGTGGATGTCTATCAGATTGGCGATACCTTTTATCGGCAGGACATTGTCAGCGGCAGTTGGATGGAGATGACAGGCTATGACGCAGACGCTACGGAGCGCTTATGGCAGGAAATTGACCCATTAGGCTGTCTGATGTATCAGGCTACCGCAGAGGTTACAGAGTTGGCCAAAGAAAAAGTCAATGGCGTAAAATGCCGCAAATTTCAAGTGCGCAGCAGCGGAGAAAGCACGTTTTTGACGTCGGTTTGGAATGAATTTTATTATACCGTTTGGATTGATAAAAATCGGCGTTTGCAGCAGGTGGAGGTTATTGCCGGCGACCATGAAAACAGCGCGGAGCAATTAAAGCTGGAAGTGCAGTTTGACTGGAATACACCGGTGGAGGAAATTACAGCGCCGGTATGAAGCAGTTGGTGCAAAAATAAAAAATGAGATAGCTTTTGGTTATAAAAAAATCCAGACTCTGCAGAAAAGCAGAACGCTGGATTTTTTATTGCTTATGGGCCAGATAATATTCGTCGGCAAAGCGATAATAGGGACAATGGTAGGTATTATAGTTGAGAAAATCCTCCATTTCGTCTTGGTCTAAGTCTATCTCGCAGACATAGTATTCCATCAGATCATCATACACATAATGTTCACACTGTTCGCAGTTGGTGGCAGACTGTTTTTTTGTCATAAATATCGCTCCTTTACGTTTATTTTAACGGATTTGGCGCTTATTGTCCATAGAAATGGCGGAGATTTGCCGAACTGTGCGATTTTTCGCTAGGTATTTTGCATAGAATATGCTATAATTTTCATATCATTGGATGGTGAACATAGCGAAAGGAGATGACGGCATGCATTCTGATGTAAAGGAAATTTTATTAAACGAAGCGCAAATTGCAAAACGGGTTGCGGAGCTGGGGGCGCAAATCAGCGCAGATTATCAAGGGCAGGAGTTGGTGGTTGTCTGTGTGTTGAATGGTGCCATGCCTTTTACTTCCGATTTATTGCGTAAGCTGGACGGAGATATTGTTCTGGATACCATTGCAGCATCCAGTTACGGTAGCAATACGGTGAGCAGCGGCACGGTAAAGATTAGCAAAGAATTGAAAACCGATGTTGCTGGTCGCAATGTATTGTTGGTGGATGACGTGTTTGATTCGGGACGTACCACAAGTTTGCTGGTAAAGGAACTGGAAGGGCGCGGCGCAAAATCGGTGAAAAGCTGCGTATTTTTGGACAAGCCAGCCCGCCACGTGGTGGAATATCGACCGGACTATGTAGGTTATGAAATTCCAGATGCGTTTGTGATCGGTTACGGCTTGGATTATGATGAGCGTTACCGGCAGTTACCCTATGTGGGGATTATCAAGCCGGAAGCAGTAAAATAATCGTTGCGCAATCGTGCAAAAGCGCTTGTCATACCTTGCGGAGATATTGTAAAATGGGATATTGAAACGTAAGGCGGTATTTGTCTGCACAGCAGGCAGCATTGTAAAAAAGATGGAGGAACCTTCTGTGAAAAATGAGATGATTATTGTATTAGACTTTGGCGGTCAGTATAATCAGTTGATTGCCAGACGGGTCAGAGAATGTAATGTGTATTGCGAAGTACATCCGTATACATTGCCGTTAGATAAAATCAAAGCAATGAATCCAAAGGGGATTATTTTTACCGGCGGTCCAAACAGTGTGTATGGCGATGATTCTCCCCGTTGCTCGATGGAAATTTTTGAGCTGGGCGTGCCAATCCTGGGGATTTGCTACGGCTCTCAGTTGATTGCTCATCTGTTAGGCGGCAAGGTGGCTACCGCACCGACCAGCGAATATGGCCGCACGGAAGTGACGGTTGACCAGAATTCTGTTTTATTTGGAGATGTGTCATCCAACACCATTTGTTGGATGAGTCACACCGATTATATTGCAGAAGCGCCGGAAGGATTTACCGTAACGGCCCATACGCCTGTATGTCCGGTGGCAGCTATGGAAGCGCCGGAACGCCAATTGTACGCAACACAATTTCATCCAGAAGTTATGCATACCCAGGAAGGCATGAAAATGCTGTCCAACTTTGTGTATCAGGTGTGCGGCTGCTCTGGCGACTGGAAAATGGACTCCTTTGTGGAAACCACCATTGCGCAGATTCGGGAAAAGGTTGGCAATGGTAAAGTGCTGTGCGCCTTATCCGGTGGAGTAGATTCTTCGGTGGCGGCCGTTATTTTGGCCAAAGCTGTAGGCAAGCAGTTGACTTGTGTTTTTGTAGACCATGGCTTGTTGCGCAAAAATGAAGGTGATGAAGTAGAAGCTGTTTTTGGTCCGGAAGGTCCATACGATTTAAACTTTATTCGCGTCAATGCCCAACAGCGTTTTTATAAGAAGCTGGCAGGTGTAACGGAGCCAGAAGCAAAACGGAAAATCATCGGAGAAGAATTTATTCGCGTCTTTGAAGAAGAAGCCAAGAAAATCGGTGCCGTAGATTTTCTGGTGCAGGGCACCATTTATCCAGATGTGATTGAAAGCGGTTTGGGAAAATCAGCAGTTATCAAGTCTCACCACAATGTAGGCGGGCTGCCTGATTATGTTGATTTTAAAGAAATTATCGAGCCCTTGCGTTTGCTGTTTAAAGATGAAGTGCGCAAAGCCGGTTTGGAATTGGGCATTCCGGAATATCTGGTGTATCGTCAGCCGTTCCCTGGTCCAGGGCTGGCTATCCGCATTATTGGTGAAGTGACTGAAGAAAAAATAAAAATTCTGCAGGACGCCGACGCCATCTATCGGGAAGAAGTGGACAAAGCTGGATTGTCCCGTGGAATTGGTCAATATTTTGCAGCGCTGACCAATATGCGCTCCGTAGGCGTTATGGGTGACTTCCGCACATATGATTACGCCGTGGCCCTGCGGGCAGTAGAAACCTCCGATTTTATGACCGCCGACTCCTTTGAAATGCCATGGGAAGTATTGAAGAAAGTAACAAATAGAATTGTAAACGAAGTAAAAGGTGTAAACCGTGTTCTGTACGACTGCACCGGTAAACCGCCAGCTACGATAGAGTTCGAATAAAATGAAATGTCACAGTGCAATCCAATTTATCATTTCTGGTGCAACTCAATTTATTCTTTACAATAACTTCCAGCAAAGCACCATAATGAATAAATAAACATTATCATATAACCAACTATAGAACAGACCTTGTGAGTATAGAGTAAT
Source organism: uncultured Peptococcaceae bacterium (assembly GCA_902462325.1). GTDB lineage: Bacteria > Bacillota > Peptococcia > Peptococcales > Peptococcaceae > UBA7185. The sequence goes on along the minus strand of CABQBF010000068.1, from coordinate 4,700 downwards.
CTTATTTGCAAGGTCTGTTCTATTATTGCGATATGGAGTATTAAAGAGATGAATATGCCTTTTTATGCAAGTTTTGAAAGGTTTAATGAAAGTAATAAGAGCATGGGACGGGGCGTTTCTTGTCATTCTATTCATGTGATGGTGGCAAGAATGAATAAAAATGATAAGTGAGTGATTAGAATAAAATTTCCTATGAAGGCAAAAATAAAGAGGAACACGTGAAAATATGTTGGATTTATTGCCGATAATATGGTATACTATTATAGTAAATTCATGTAATGATTGATTCGATTTATAACGGAGGATGGCAGATGCGACACCTTTCAGTTACTGAAATAGCAAAAAAATGGGATGTGTCGGAACGCAGTGTGAGAAATTATTGCGCCCAGGGACGTGTGATCGGTGCGTTTCTTACCGGCAAGACTTGGAACATTCCTGAAAATGCGGAGAAACCGGAACGTACCAATAAAAGAAAAGAGCAGGCTATTACTTTATTAGATATTCTGAGAGAGCAAAAAGCAAATCAATACTCCGGTGGAATTTACCATAAGACACAAATTGATCTGACATACAATTCAAATCACATTGAGGGTAGCCGATTAACGCATGATCAGACCAGATATATATTTGAAACCAATACTATCGGAGTGGAAAATGAAGTTCTCAATGTAGACGATGTGATCGAAACAGCAAACCATTTCCGCTGCATCGACATGATTATTGAGAATGCAAAAATGGCATTAACCGAGAAGTTCATCAAGGAACTTCATCTGATACTGAAGAACGGCACCAGCGATTCCAGAAAAGATTGGTTCGCTGTCGGAGATTATAAGAAGCTGCCGAATGAGGTTGGCGGCATGGATACCGCCCTCCCAGAAGAAGTTGCCGATAAGATAAAGGTATTGCTGAAAGAATACAATGCCAAGGAAAAAAAGACCTTTGAGGATATTCTGGATTTCCATGTAAAGTTGGAACGGATTCATCCGTTCCAGGATGGTAACGGTCGAGTGGGCAGACTGCTCATGTTCAAAGAGTGCTTGAAATATAATATCGTTCCGTTTATCATTGAGGACAATTTAAAGCTGTTTTACTACCGCGGCTTGAAAGAATGGAATAACGAAAAAGGTTATCTGACAGATACATGCTTGACGGCGCAGGATAAGTATAAGGCTTATCTGGATTATTTTAGAATCCAGTATTAAAGCAGGGAAATGAGGTGCAGATATGTCAGCGGAAAAAAACTGGCAATTTGAGCTTGAAGGATATATCAAACAGGGTGAACCTGGTCAAATTGAGAAAAGTAAAGCATGGCAGACTGCAATCGGCTTGCAAGCGGTAGATGGCTTAAAAACTTCTGCTTATCTGTTAGATACCGCCAAAGAACATATTGAGGGGAAAATCAGTATCGATGAAGCGCAGAATCGTATTCATAGCTACTATGAACAGCGTAATGAGCGTACCGAAATTGAAAACGATACCAAGGAAGCAGATATTGTATCCACAAGAATCGCAAAGTTGTTGGGCGAAAAAACATTCCAGTTTTCCCCGGCAGAATGGATGGCCATCCACCGCAGATTGTTTGAAGGCGTGTTTGACCACGCCGGTCAAATCAGAAAGTACAACATTACAAAAAAGGAATGGATACTGAAAGGCGATACTGTTACTTACGCAGCCTGGAATAGCATCAAAGATACGATGGATTACGATTTTGCTGCAGAAAAACAGTTTTCTTATGAGGGTTTGTCCATAGAAGCATCGGTAAGGCATTTGGCGAAGTTTGCTTCTGACATTTGGCAGATTCATCCGTTCTGCGAAGGCAACACCAGAGCCACAGCCGTTTTTATGATTAGATATATGAAAACATTTGGGTTCAAAGTAAACAATGATACCTTTGAGAAAAACTCGTGGTACTTCCGAAATGCATTGGTAAGAGCAAATTATAATAATCTGCAAAACGGCGTTCATGCCACCATGAAATTTTTGGAAATGTTCTTTAGCAATCTGCTTTTAGATACCAACTACGAGTTGAAGAACCGATATATGCATATTGATTATGTGGATGCTGATAGCTCCCAAAGTATCAATTCTAAAGTTTCAAAGTTTCAATTTGATACTTTGGGCTGTACTTTGGAAGAACTAGCGGTTTTGGAACTGGTTTCAAAGAATCCATCTATTAAACAAAAAGAACTGGTAGAGGAGACCGGAAAATCCATTAGCACCATAAAAAGAATTATGGAATCTTTACAGGAAAAAGGATATATCCGCAGAGTGAATGGCAAGAGATATGGAAAATGGAAAGTATTGGTTTAACAGAGCAAACTAATGAAAGTAGGAAATAATGATGAATGATAGAAACGGTGTAATATATATTTTGACAAATCCATCCTTTCCGGATTATGTGAAGATTGGATATGCAGATGATATGGCTAAGCGTTTAAAGGAGTTAAATCGTAGTGAGTGTATTCCATTTGCTTTCAGAGTATATGCAACATACGAAGTAAATTCCAGATTATCAGATTTAAAATTGCATTCAATTATAGATAAATTAAATCCGGAGTTGCGTTCGATTGATGATTTTAATGGACAAAAAAAAGAGTTCGTGAGTTTTATGCAATGAAACCGGAAGAAGCGTATGCAATATTAGAGGCAATGGCTGAAATTCACGATTGTAAAGATAAATTGCAATTGATAGTACCGAATGAAACAGAGGTAAAAGAAGAGGAATTGGCACAGGAAATTGATACAGAGAGCCATGAAAAAGCGGAGAATTTTTCATTTACAAAGTGCCAGATTCCAATAGGTGCAGAAATAGAGTATTATGATAATCCGGATATTAAGTGTAAGGTTATCGGAGATAGAAAAGTAGAATATCAGGGAAAGGAATTGTCTTTGACAGCTACGGCAAAAATGATATCAGGTAAAAAATACTCTATTGCGGGTCCAAGGTTCTTTAAATATAAAGGCGAATGGTTAAATGATATTAGAGCACGAATGGGATTTTGAATTATTCGTGTATTATGTAGATGTCACAGATGAAGAACAAATATTGGCTCTATTTTGGCTCTAAAATTTATGAGAACGCAATTTAAGATAGGAATTGAAAGGACTAAGGATACTAAAAACAGGAGAATATGTAGAAAAGATGATGTTGAAACAATGTCTATGCTAGAGTTTGAATAGTACAAGATTATATTATTTATTTTATATGGCAGGTAGTCCATGGGATTGCCTGCTGTATAAATATTACAAACATTTCGATGGAAACATATAATTTGTTGCCGATACTTAATATGAGGTTTTGTTATGAAACGATTAAAATTAAGGCTTTTTATAAGTAAATATAGAATCGTTATTATTGTAGCATTAGTAATAACATTAGTTGGTGTTGTTACATTTAGTGCGTTGCAAATAGATGGCGATAAAATTATTGGTAATTCAACTTTATTTGGAGTTATTGGAACATTGCTGGGCGCTTTAATTGGTGGTGTTTTTTCGCTAATGGGTTCAGTTTGGGTTAATTCAAAGCAACAGCGAGCATTGCAAAATGTGAAAAGGAAAAATGTTATTTACAGTCCCTTATATGACGAGTTGGTAGATATTCAAAATAACATTCTTCAACAAAATCCATATCCTAATTATGTTGTTTTTAAAAAAGATACACAGACTATTTTACCCCATCCTCAGTTTTCGGCATGGGGCGAATAAAAGCAGATACTCGTTATTTAGAGGTTCCCAATATCTTGATTAAACAAATGGAACAATTGGAAGACTCTGTACATCGCTATCAGTCAGTTCGGTATAAGGCAAATGAAGAAATACAAAATATTTTAAATGATGTTTTAAAAGACAATAATTTAGGCACTTGTAGTATTATCAATATTGGGAGTGTTATATCTGGAGACATATTGAATCGAAATAAAACTGATATATACCATGAATCCATGGAACTAGGGAAAGAAAAAAATATAGATGAATTTATAAGAGAAAAAGTAAACAATGAGATATATTATAAATGTGATAATGCCCCAATGGTTATAGAAGTTAGAACGAAATACAAAGAGTGGCTCAACATTCAAGAGCGTACCATTGAAATGCTGAGTATATTGATAAAGCAGGTACTAGTACAATATGAGGGATAATTATGTTGAACAAAGGACTAAGAAAACATGAGATTGAGAGAAAACTATATGAAAAAATCAATTCGGATCCAGATTTGAAATATTATATAGATAATGACTATATAACCAAATTGGTGGATCTATTGATCGAAGGTATATCAGAAATAATAGAGGAGAATAATACAAAGTTACTTGACGATTTGTTTCGGAAAAGATAGTGTTAGTGTCTGATAAAATGGCAACATTTTGGCAACAGAAAATCAGCAAGCCAGAATAAATGATGTAACTGAAGTAAAAAAGGTGTGTATTTGCACAAAACTTAAATAAATATAGTTAATAACGACAAAGAACACGCCGAGTTTGAATAATAGATAAAAATCCGAGAATCCACATTTTAAGCGGGTTTTCGGATTTTGCCCATAGTTATTCTCCTCGTACAATTTATGGTTCTGTTAAGTTGAAATATATAGTCAACCGCTCAAACATAGGATATACTAGAGTAAAGGGCATTACCAAAAATCTCCCACGAAAGGAGCGGTCGTCATGCGTAATTTTGCATCAATATACTTTTGAAAAAATCAT
>CABQBF010000067.1 GCA_902462325.1 uncultured Peptococcaceae bacterium | reverse complement strand
TATTTTATTTGATACGGTTTCTTCTCAAACCGCTGCCATGTACTATTTCCTCTACCTTTTATTTCAATAGAATCACTTATAAGACTGTTTTCATCATTGCTGGGATCTGTTAAAATTAAAGTGTTACTTGAATATTTCACTGTTTTATCCTGATGTAGCTCTTCCAAATCCACATCATTTAATTGAATATACAAACTGGGTAAATTGGATTGCATGATTTTAACCTGATGTGTCCCACCGTCGCGGTCGGTCAGTGTTATTATATCGTTCACTTCTGTAAAAGCGCCTGAAATTATATTATGCTCTTCATCTAACATTCCTGCTGATGTTGTGGTAATGCTATCATCCACATAAAGCACCACATCGTCTGGTACTTCCTTACTCGTTAAAAATAGATAATATATACCATCTTCTTCCGCATAGTAACTATTGATTCTACAATCCTGCCTGTCTATTACATAACAGGAAAACATCTTATCATCAACTGCATAAGCAGGATACGCAAAGAATATTAAAAGTAGCACGATCATGATAAATACGAATGTAAATTTATTCCTACTTTGTTTCATGTACATAACGGTTTTCCCCCTTCTTTATGCTTGTAGAAAATTTTTACATTTTAATCTTTGCCGAATGTATTTTTTATTTCAATTTTTCTCCAGATGTTTCTTTTAAAACTCCCAATAAATCGGCTATCAGGCCAATTTATTTATAAATTTATAAAAGTATATATTTCTAGGTTAAAAAAAACAAACTATTTCAAACTAAAGTCCTCTCGTTCTAAAGTAAAATTCGGATTATAATACGGATCCCCTGCCTGCAATTCTTTCGCCCAGCGTTCCTGGAACCGTTTTACTTCTCCTTCAAAGCGTTTCTTTTTTTCTGGCGTATCTTCCAAGCCACGACTCTTCGATTCATAATGATACAATTCTGCATAAGGTGTCCACACAATCAAGTAGCCCGCTTTACGGATGCGCATACACAAGTCAACATCATTAAAGGCTACTTCAAAACTTTCATCCAATCCATTCACTTCATCCCATACACTTCGCGGTATCATCATGCAAGCAGCTGTTACTGCAGAATAATTTTGAGCGATTGTCAATCGACTCATATAGCCATAATCATTTTTTGCAAAATATTTGTGAGCATGTCCCCCTACTCCACCAATTCCCAAAATAACACCTGCATGTTGAACTGTATCGTCAGGATAATAAAGCATTGCTCCTACTGCCCCTATGTCTCCACGCTGAGCAAACATTAGCATTTGTTCCAACCAATCAGGTGTGATAACTTCAACATCATTATTGAGCAGCAATACATATTCTCCATTTGCATATCGGACACCAAAATTATTAATAGCCGAATAATTGAATTTTCCGTCCCAATGTACAACACATATCCTTGGATCTTCTACTATTTTTCTATAAAATTCAAAGGTTTTTTCTTCAACGCTATTATTTTCTATTATGACTATTTCCCAGTATGGATAAGTGCTTTTTTCTATAATAGACTGAATACATTTTACTAAATCTTCAATATGATCTTTATTGGGTATAATTATTGATATCAACGCTTTTCCACTTATCGCATATTCAATTTGATATGTTGACGGAATCTTTGAATCTTTTACGATTCCCTGCAGGCTACACCTCTCCAGATGCTCCTTTAATGCCTTTTTTGCAGCAATAATTGTATATGGTTTAGCCGAGATATCAGAAGCCACAGAATTAGCATGACTACGCCAATAATACAAAATTTTAGGGATATGCACTATGTGGTTTGCTTGTTCTGTTAATCGTAGAATCAAATCATAATCCTGACTACCATCAAATGTTGAACGACATCCACCCACTTTTTCAAGCAGTTTTCTTTCAAATACCGTAAAATGGCATATATAATTGTAACTTCTCAATGTATCAGGCGCATAATCTGGTTTAAAATGCGGACAATAAGCATCTTCGGGTTTGTTGTGAAATGTATTTTCATCGGTATAAATAAAATCTGCATCTTGTTCACAAATTGCTTTCATATTTTCATATAACGCAGCTGGATGCAATAAATCATCATGGTCGAATAGCCCAATATACTCACCGGTTGCCATCTCAATACATGCATTTGTATTTCCAGATATGCCCAAATTTTTTCCTAACTTCTGATATTTAATACGTTTATCTTTTTTGGCATAATTCCTACAAATTTTTTCAACATCACTGTGTTTATCATCGCTACCATCAGCTAAACACAATTCCCAATTTGCATAGGTTTGATCTAACACAGACTGTATCATTTCACGCAAAAATTGTTCTGGCGTATTATAAAGCGGAACTAAAATACTAAATTTAATATTTTTAGAAAATTGATATTTTTTTTGCGTCTCTAACTCCGATTCTGTATACAACGGCTGTAATACATTCTGAAAATTCAGTCGATTATTTTTCCACCCTTTCACTTTGACCCAGGTATATGCAAATCCATTTTGTTTCAAGCATTTTAGCCCTTTACAAAACAGATACGTATACTTATTACTTTTTAAAATTCGTTTTGTGCCATCTAGTATATAACGCAATGGTGCTGTCATTTTCCAACAATTCGCATTGGAAATCACATCATAACTCAGCTGCACTTGCTGCAACTGAGTTTTTAATTCCTCCCGTTGGTTAATTGCCGCTTGATAATGAATCTGATAGTGATTCAACTCCTGCTTCAGATTTTTAATTTCTTGTGTAGTTTCTTTATATTGAATGTCTTTATTCTCTAGTTCTCGCACCATTTCTTCATATCGTATCTCTTTATTTTCTAGTGCTCGCACCATTTTTTCATATTGTATTTTTTGGTTTTCAAAATTCTGAATAAGATTTTCATTTTCTACTTTTATTTCATTTAAATCATTTTTATATCGGGCTTCTTGTACTTGCAAGCGTTCTTCATATTCTTTTTTAGTTATATTACTTTGTTGCAAATATCCTACCAACGTTTGAATTTCTAACATCTCTAAAAACCAGATTTTCCCCTGAATAAACAATGTTTTAAAACAATTGCCACGTCTATTTATAAGAATTTGGGGGTCTCTAGAGTCAAAAATATAGCAGTTACCTAAAATTTCTCCACCATTTAACAAAGGTTCTATTATTCCATACTCATTCTGTACAAGCAAATCACCTATCATACATAATTTCTCTTCAACAGGATCAATTCTTATTTGCTGTACAGCATCTGGAATCGCCAGGCTCAACGAAAATGTAAAATCGCCGTATGCAACTTTAAAAGAATTCTCTTCAGAAAAGCCTTCTCCATAATCATAAAAAATCTGCAATTGATTATGTGTCTCATAGACCTTCATTTGATTTACTGCAGCATATAGTTGGTCATTGTTTTTATTACCAAACAACATATTAAAATTTTCTAATAAAAAATGCAGTTTTTTATATTTTTTATCAGATAATAATATTTTTTCTGGGAAACTTATCTTTTTCTTTTTTTGTGTTTTAACACCAACAATAAATTTTCGATAAGCATCATTTACATAGTCCTCTTCAAATATATACTGATTATAATAGTCATCAATAGCATCACAATAACATACAAGAGAAGCATCCTTCACCGATAAAAAATGCGCATTCATCAACTGTTCCCATATGTTACTATCACCATGAGAAAAACAAAAGAAGTCAATATTCTGTTTAAAAAGAAATTCTTTGGTGTCATCAAAATCCGGTAAGCTGTTTTCTTGATGTTCTTTCAGCCAAATATAGTCCACTCCATATATTGATTTATACAGCAAATTTGCTCTAATTTCAGCATTAACTACCTCTGGACTATAAAAGGGCGCACAAATGATAAAAAAATTCTTACTTACACGATTCACTTCAGATAAAAAGGATTCTCGCTTTTCTGGAGAAATATGCTCATACACATCCAATGCTACTATAACATCGAATTCATTATCATCAAAATTCATCGCAGTAGCATCACCTAAAAAATAACGTGGATCGCTTAATAAGTTTTCCGATAACTGAATATCTAAATAATAAATTTCATCTTGCGGTAAAAACTTTTCTAAATTTTTATGTTCATTCGCGCCAACTTCTAAAATGCGATAATATTGCCCATCTTCCCTTAATTGATCAACTACTATTTGTACATTTTTATATCTCTGATATTGATCAAAAGCTATTGACATTTTTACACACATCCAAACTTAAATTATTTTGATATTTTCCAAAGATGTTCCATGTAAAATTGACCCTCCGAAAAATACAAATTAGATACATCGAAACTACTGATACTTTCACGGTAGTCTAACATTACAATTCCTTCATTCGTAAATAAACCAACATCTATTACATAGCTTCCCTGTAATAATAACAACTTTGGAATTACATACTGCACCTTATGCCGTCCTCTTTTTTGAGGAATCTTTTCTTCATCTAAAAAAGTATTTGGACCAAAAATATATTCCTTCCTATCAAGTGTATAAATTGCAACTCCAAGTAGGAAATCTTCAATCTTTTCATCATAAATTTCGTAAGTTACGTCAACAACCAAAGTATCAAATGTCTTGTAATGTGTTTTAGGCATTTCCACTTTCATAATTGCAGCCATAATGGAATTGTCTTCAGGCACTTGAAAATCATTTAACGTGTCCTCATTTTCAAATGTGAGTAACAAATCTATTTCTGAACTTTCCCCATATTTCATATAAATTTCATACAAGTCAACAATTTGGCTGGATTCTCCCTGCATATGTACTATCCCATCTTTTATCCAAATTGCTTTATCACAGAATCGTTTTACTTGTTCTGTCGCATGTGATACAAATAGAATCGTGGTGCCTTTCTCTTTTAAATCCTTCATTTTTTCAATACATTTCATTTGAAATCTAGAATCGCCAACAGCCAATACTTCATCTATAATCAATATTTCCGGTTCTACATTAATTGCTACCGCAAAAGCCAATCGAGCAAACATCCCACTAGAATAGGTTTTTACTGGTTGATGAATAAAGTCACCGATATCTGCAAACTGTAAAATTCCATCTATCTTCTGTTCCACTTCCTCACGAGTAAAACCCATCATCGTACCGTTTAAATAAATATTCTCTAAGCCTGTATATTCTGGATTAAACCCAGCGCCCAATTCCAGCAATGCGGAAATTTTCCCGTTTACCTTTACACTGCCGCTGGTTGGAGACAGTACGCCAGTAATGATTTTTAACAAAGTCGATTTTCCTGAACCATTCCGGCCTAATATGCCTACACTTTCCCCTTTTAGAATATCTAGTGATATCCCATTCAATGCAAAAAACTCTTTGGAATACTGCTTATGGGTTAAACTCAAGGATTCTTTCAACCGGTCAATGGGTTTGTCATAAATCTTATATACCTTTGTCAAATCACGAATTTCAATCATCGTTTCGTTTTCCATCACAACGCTCCTTACAATACATCGGCAAAATGGGGACGCAGTTTGCGGAACAGCACAATCCCAATTACAAATAAACAAATGGTTACCACCCAGAAATACAAGCTGAGTTTTATGTCCGAAAACAGTGGCAGTCCAGTAATCAACGCATTGCGATATCCATCCACAATATAATACATAGGATTTAATTTAATCAGGCTTAAATATTTTGCCGGCATAATATCAATGGACCACATAATAGGGGTCAGCCACATGCCAAACTGCAGAAAAATTGCAATCATTTGTCCTAAATCTTTAAAAAAAACAATAACAGAAGATGTAATAAAAGAAAGCGCTACTAGCAACGCACAAAGACAAACTGTATAGTAAAGAATCTGCAATGCTGCTATGGTAGGATAAATCCGGTAGCAAGCAAACAACGCAAATAGAAACACAATAAAAAAGCAATGTACAAACAATGCCGATAATATTTTTACCACTGGTAAAACACTAATTTTAAAAACCACTTTTTTTACCAGATAGTTATATTCCATGAAAGCATTCGTAGCACCATTCCAACCATCAGAGAAGAAAAACCATGGCACTAAACCACAGGACAGCCATAAGGCAAACGGCACATCGGATACAGGCGCAGAGCGGAAACCGATTTCAAAAACAAACCAAAACACCAGAATGGTGCAAACGGGCTGCACAAAAGCCCAAACAATGCCGAAATAAGAGCCTGCATATTTAGTTTTAAAATCATTTTTGGCTAACGAAAAAATTAAGCGTTTATTGTGCCATAAATCTCTGAAAAATCCTGCGATTTCTTTTAAATACACATGACGGTAAACAAACACTGTCAAAACAGCAGCAATCAAAAAAGGCCAAAATAATGGAGTCTTAGTTGAAATCGGCTGTAGATCCAATTGTGAAAACTGCAGAAACGGATCATTTCCCAACGTTTTTAGTTGTACTGCATCTGCATCATCTACCATTTGTATCTCTAGATCATGGAGCGTGATTTGTCCCACGGCTATCTCATTACGAAGCTTCGCAGCGTCATAGTCGCTTTTCATATTTTTATTCAGGAATGAAATTTTTTTCAGTAAAATTGTCTTTTCTGCCTGCGTACCCAAGTCAATCCGCACCTGTGTATAATCCTGGTCCGTTAAATCAAATTTAACCTCCTGCATATTCTTATTGCCAACAATCGCCTGCTTTTGCGACGCAGCTTCATTGAATTCTATAACTTGTTCATTGATATAAAATAACTGATATTCATCATTTGATGGACATACCATTTGTAACCGCACAGAAGTTTCATCCAACCCTGGCGTGAAAAAAACCTGACAAACGAAAAAAATCAATACAAAGATAGCCACATAGACCGGCAAGCGTTTTAATTGTTGTTTCACGTTTTCTACCCTCTATACACAAAATTCACATCACTATCTTGTAATAGCGGCGCTTTTCCATCTTTTTCTGCTACAATCGGCGTTTCTATACCCCAATCAATCGCCAATTCCGAATCGCTCCATAAAATGCTGCGTTCCGCAGGCTGGTTATAATAGTTGTCCGCCTTATATAAAAATTCCACATCATCGGTCAAGGTCACAAAACCGTGAGCGAAGCCGCGAGGAATTAAGAGCTGCCGTTTGTTTTCCGCAGATAATTCTACCGCCACCCACTTTTTATAGGTAGGGGAACCTTTCCGCAAATCTACGGCCACGTCCAGCACAGCTCCTCTGGCACAGCGTACCAGCTTGGCCTGACTGGCCTCGCCATTTTGAAAGTGCAGCCCTCGCAAGGTGCCTTTCTTGGCCGAATAAGATTGATTATCCTGCACAAAATTATAATACAGGCCTTTCTCTTCCAGCTTGCGCTGACTCCAGCTTTCCATAAACCAGCCTCTATGGTCGCCAAACACCTGTGGCTCTATAATATAAACATCCAAAACATCAGTTTCAATTATGTTCATGTTATGTGCTCCTTTACTGCAAAAATATGTACCCTGCGGGGACTTAGCCCCACAAAAACTTGTTGCTTTTCATTAGCGCAAATATGCCCATTATCAGTTTCCATACATCGTTTCGTAATACTGTTGATACGCTCCATTCACAATGTTTTCTGTCCACTGTTTATGCTCTAAATACCAAGCAATGGTCAACTGAATACCTGTTTCAAAATCAGTTTCCGGATACCAGCCCAATTCTTCCTTAATTTTTGTCGGGTCAATACCATAACGGCGGTCATGGCCTTTACGGTCCTGCACATATTGAATCAGCTGTTCATCGATTGTGCTGTCTACCTGCTGCAGTTGCTGCAAAATGGTTTTCACAATGGTGATGTTGGTGCGTTCATTATGTCCGCCCACATTATAAACTTGACCAATACATCCCTGGTTCAGCACCATATCAATGGCTTTACAATGATCCTCCACATAAAGCCAGTCCCGCACGTTTAAGCCATCGCCATACACAGGCAACGCTTTATGCTGCAAGGCATTGTTCAGCATCAAAGGAATCAGCTTTTCCGGAAACTGATAAGGACCATAGTTGTTAGAGCAACGGGTAATATTGATTGGCAGCTTGTATGTGTCATGGTATGCCTGCACAAATAAATCGGCCGAAGCTTTGCTGGCCGAATAAGGGCTATGAGGGTTCAACGGCGTTTCTTCCGTAAAATATCCCTCTGTGCCCAGCGAACCATATACTTCATCGGTGGAAACCTGCAAATATTTTACGCCTTCCTTGTATTGATCATCGCCAATGCGCCAGGCTGCTCTGGCCTGATTTAATAAATTCATGGTGCCCAATACATTGGTCTGCAAAAAAACGCCAGGGTCGCTAATGCTGCGGTCTACATGACTTTCCGCAGCAAAATTGACTACATAATCGATATCGTATTGCTGGAAAAGTTCTGCCACTAATTGGCTGTCACAAATATCGCCCTGCACAAAAATATGACGTTCATCCTGCGCGATTTCTTTTAAATTTTCCAGATTTCCTGCATAGGTCAGCTTATCTAAATTGATGATACGAACTGCATCATATTTCTTCAGCATGTATAGTATAAAATTGGAGCCGATGAACCCAGCGCCGCCGGTTACAAGATAGGTTTTCATGCAAAAATACCTCTTTCTAATCCATTCTTCATATACTGGGCCAACGCATCCTGCCAACTGCGCATTTCATCGCCCACTGTATTACGCAAAGCCATATTATCCAACGCCGAATAAGCTGGACGATTGGCTGGCTTTGGTTCTTTTCCCGCATAAAATTCTTCCGTACTGCAAGCAGCCGGCTGATTATCAATCCCTGCCATTTGCAAAAAGGCGCAAGCAAAATCGTACCAGCTGCAGACACCATTGTTGGTACAGTGATAAATCCCATACTGCTCCGTGACAGCCAATTTTAAAATATGATAGGCCAAGTCGTTGGCATTGGTAGGATTACCCAGCTGGTCTTTTATCACCTTTAACGGCTTACCTGCTTTGGCTGCTTTTACAATTGTTTTGATAAAGTTATGACCATGATAGCCATAGAGCCAAGCAGTGCGCACCACAAAAGCTCTGCCGCACTGTAACGCATACTGTTCTCCTAAGTATTTAGATTTTCCATAAATGCTGTTAGGTGCGCAAGCATCCCACTCCTGATAAGGCATTGCTCCATTGCCAGCAAACACATAATCGGTGGAAACCTGCACCAGCTTACAACCTGTTTTTTCCGCATACAGCGCCAACTGCTGCGGCACCACACTGTTTACCAGAAAAGCGGTATCCTGATTAATCTCGCAGCCATCCACATTGGTAAACGCAGCGCAATTGATCATCACATCTGGCTTAAACTGCTGCAACGTCTGCTGTAATGCTGTAAAATTTGTTAAATCCAGCTGCTCTTTATCCACTGCTAAAATCTCTGCCGTCGCATAGTCTGCTGGAATGGCGCCAATCTCGGCTCTTCCGCTGTGCAGCATCGCCAGTAATTCAGTGCCCAATTGACCATTGGCACCGGTAATAAACAATCTCATACCTCAACCCTCCTGCACCATGTCGGCCACTTTGAACAGATATTTCCCATAATCGCTCTTTTTATAATGTTCAGCATGTTCCAATAGTTTTTCCTTGCTAATCCATTGATTTCGATAGGCAATCTCTTCCAGGCAAGCTACATATAATCCCTGCCGTTTCTGAATGGCTTCAATAAAGTTAGCAGCGTCCTGCATAGCCTGATGGGTTCCCGTATCCAGCCAAGCCATACCGCGGCCAAACAACTCCACTTTTAGTTTCCCCATTTCCAAATAGGCGTTATTGACTGCTGTAATTTCTTTTTCTCCACGGGCAGAAGGCTCCACGGTTTTGGCAATTTCAACGACTTGATTATCGTAAAAATATAATCCTGGTACCGCATAATTGGATTTGGGCTGCGCCGGTTTTTCTTCGATGGACAGCACATTGCCTTCGTGATCAAACTCTACCACACCAAAGGCCTGCGGATCACTGACATGATAGCCAAAAATCGTCGCGCCCTCTTTCCGGTTGGCTGCTGCCTGCAACCGTTCACTGAAACCATATCCGTAAAAAATATTGTCACCCAGTACCAAACAAACATTGTCATCGCCTATAAATTCTTCTCCGATCAAAAAGGCTTCGGCCAACCCATTAGGCTGCGGCTGCACGGCATACTGAATTGTCATGCCTAATTGACTGCCATCACCGAATAATTCCTGAAAATCGGGAAGGTCTCGCGGTGTCGAAATAATCAGTACATCCCGTATCCCTGCCAACATTAAGGTAGACATGGGATAATACACCATAGGCTTATCATAGACCGTTAATATTTGCTTGGACACCGATAGCGTGGAAGGATATAACCGCGTCCCACTACCGCCTGCTAAAATAATTCCTTTCATAATACAACTCCTCTCAGCGTTATCGCAAAACTTGTCCCATTATCCGAACAATGCCCTTCTTACATAGCCGGAATTTTTTTAATGCTATTATTTTTTCAATCATTGTTTTATCCTGAAATAAACGATACGCTCGCAACAATTCCTTTTGTTCCTGGCTTAACTTGGATTGATAGCATTCTAAGAACTCTCCTGCCTGCCCATATTGTTTTAACAAATTCTGATGAATTTCTTGGCCACAACGCAGCTTCCATAAGAAATATTGCAGAGTTTTTACATTTTTTGCGCCATTGGCGTTATCACCATGCTGCCGATATAACATGGTAGCTTGGTCAACAAAGCCAATCTGTCCGAAAGCAGAAGCCACCAAAGCCAGCCACATATCATGCATGATGGCATGTTTTGGGATTTCTGTGACCAAATCCAGCAATGCACGATTCACCATCATGGTGCAGCCTGTCACAATATTCTGCACTAAAATATTGTTTAGCTTGTTGCGCGCCGCATCCATGTTCTGCATCTGGAACAATGAGGGATTTATCACCCTTAACGCTGCGTCCACTACAGTCAAATCGGTATGTATCAATAACGGCATATTGGTTCCATAGTCCTGCTCCATTTGTCGCATTTTATCTAATGTAACTTGTACCTTTTGATGCAGCCAGACATCATCCTGGTCGGCAAACATGACATAATCCGCTTCGCTGTATTGCAGCAGCTGAAAAAAATTATTCTGCGCCGAACCGCTGGGCTGTTCTGCCCGTATCAATTCAATTTGTTCTGGTCGCAGCATTTGATATTCTTTGATAATTTGCACCGTGGCATCGGTGGAACAATCGTCGCGGATTAGTAATCGCCAATCTTGATTGCTCTGCTGCAGGATAGAGTCAAACTGAGGTCGTAAAAATTTTTCTCCATTATAGGTAGCCATCAAAATATCTATCATCATTGCCCACCGTCCAATATTGGCATCTTTTTACGAATCGCCCATTTTACCAAACCTGTCAGCCATTTCGGGTATTTGTCCTGATAATACCTATCGTAAAAAATCAACATTGCGTTATAAAAGTGATACTGTACAAAAGGGCTGCGGCTGGCTCGTCCACTTTGTCCTTTCAAATGCAAGCATTGAACGGGCGCATAATAAACCACCTGATAACCGGCAGCTTTAATTTTCCAGCATAAATCCAAATCTTCCCCATACATAAAAAATCTTTCATCAAAGCCTCGCAGCTCTCGATATAACTTTGCTGGCATCATCAGATAAGCGCCTGTTACTGCATCCACCTGATGAATTTGGTCGCGCTTTAAATGATTCAAGCGATATCCATTAAACAACGAAACTTTAGGAAACATTTTATCTAAATGCGTAAAATAGCAAAATGCGTTCCACGGTGTAGGAAAGCCACGTTTACAAGCATGGTCCAATTCACCGTTTTCCAATACCACCTGTACACCCAAACCGCCTACCTCTGGATGCTGCTCTAAATATTCCACAGAAGCGTCTAACGTGTTTCGCTGCATAATGGTATCGGAATTTAAAAACAATAAATATTGTCCTTTGGCCGCCTTAGCGCCAGTATTGCAGCCATGCGCAAAGCCGTGATTTTCAATATGGGATAACAAAACGACTCGATTATCCAGAACGTCATAATACTCACTGGGGCAATCAGAATTATCTACAATAATAATTTCAAACTGAACTCGAGGTTTTGTAGAAAAAATAGCTTCTACCGCCTGTTTTGTCAGCTTTTTTGTATTATAATTGATAATAATGATTGATAAATCCACCAATTCCACATCCAATCGCTGCGAGAGAGACGAAAAATTATAGGTTTTCGACAGCGGCAGTGTGCAAAAAAGGACAAAGAAAAAAGCGGTTATATCGGAAAAATGACCGATACAACCGCTGTATGTGGTGTCTATTTATTTGTACAGAAATCTATAAATTTTTTTACACTTTTCGGATTAATCTTATCATAAATCCACGCAAATGGAAACAGTATTTTTCTGTAAAAGCAAAAAAATATTCTTTCCAGCATACTTGACGTTTTGCTTCATAAAGCATAATTATTTTTATTTCATTATATTTATTCAGATTATTTTTGTTTTTCTTTGCACTTTGTTCACCCTTCCAGTTTGCCCCAGTTCGGTCTGAATTGCAAGCGGAATTTTTCCCTCACGCCGAAACCATGTCTATTTTGATTTTAAGACGTTGGTTTTCTTTTTATGTCCCCAAGATAGCAAAATATGGTTTAACAGGCTTAAAAACAAAAATATAGCTTCTCAGGCATATCCAGATGGTTCTGATAAGCTGCATTTTTCTTTCTAAGCCTCCGATATGCCGCAGCCATACCCGAATACCAAACTGCTTCTTGCGCCGCTTACAGGGAAATTTATAGCCTTTGGCGGCATTGTCGCCGCAAGGTTCTTGCCCTGCTCCAACAGAGGCTGCGGCTGAAGGTGGGTTTGGCGCCAAAACTTCCGCCAAGAAAAAAATCGTCGGTGACAACAGCCCTTTACACCTTGAGCCGTCAGGCCCGTTTTTTTTATGTTTACCATGTTTTCAATGTTTTTTATGTTTTTTATGTTTTATT
>CABQBF010000066.1 GCA_902462325.1 uncultured Peptococcaceae bacterium | reverse complement strand
GGTAATGGTATTGATGCAAATATATAAACAAGCAGCCACTAAAACAGCGGAAACCATCAAAAACAGAGATTTTTTATGAGAAAAGCTGTACTCTTCTGCAGCCTGTGGAATACAGTCAAAACCGATAAAAGCCCATGGTGTCATAGCGACTACGGCGAAGATGCAGGAGAATACGGTGCGATTGTTTTCTGTTTGGAATGCGGGCATTAAATTGGTGAAGTCATGACATTTGAATAAAACAATTGCTGTCACTAAAACGATAGAAAGCACTAAAATCAGTGATACAGCAGTTTGCAGCGCACCAGAACCTTTTACGCCTTTAATGTTCAAAAATGCCAATGCAATCAAGAAGAAGGATGCCACCAAAATTTCACCGGCATAAACGTCCCAACCGGCGATGGAATAGAGCTTGCCCACCTGAATAATACCAGGGAACAGATAGCGGCTGATTAAGCCAACGGCAGTAGCATTGAGTGGGATGAGCGACCAATAAGCCAGAATTAAAGCCCAGCCGCAGATAAAGCCGTGAACTTTGCCAAATGCTGAATCGGCATAGACAAATTCGCCACCAGAAACGGGGAATTTTTGAATGAGATACCCATAGCTCAGGCTGATTAAAATGACAATCCCAGCACCTAAAAGCATCCCGATGGCCATACCAAGCGGGCCAGCTTTTGGCAAAAAGGAGTTACCGGGCAGCACAAAGCAGCCCCAGCCCACAATAGCGCCCAGGGCAAGTCCCCAAACGTCGATGGGCCGCAGTTCTTTTTTGAAACCTTGTTCATCAGACATGAAAAAACCTCCTGAAAATAGATTAAAAAATTGTTTTGCTTCTTTCTGCTGTAATGTTTTTTTGTAATGGGCAAAACAGTTACGTATTACAGGAAATTTTTATGAAAATGTGTCATTACTTCAGTTATGTTGGAATCCTTACTACATGAGTTTCAGCATCACAAGGTTGTTTACTGCAGAAAGAAACACTCTAACTTAGTGTAAAGTATAAAGAATTCTTGTTCTTTCTGACAACGGTGCGCCGACTAATTTTTTTTAGGTTAAAGCACAGAGGAACCGTAGGATATCAGAAGAAAAGTCGAAAACCATTTGTATTTTTATGCATAGATGAAGAAGAGGGTGTAAAATGCAAAAGAGGATTGTTACTTCATTTCATGCAACAATCCTCTTTTGTTAAGTAGTGGGTAATATGCAAGAGAAGACGCACTGTTTGCACAGCTTGTACAACATGTTGCATGTTCAAAATTAGTATACCACACAATGGTTGTTATTTACAAGCGTACAATATTTCCTGCATGAAGAAATATTAACAATCCTGAGAAATAAATATCCATCAATGGCGTTATCGTAATCATAGCAGAAAACACAGAGTATGACAAGAAAAAATAACTGGCAGGATTAGATATAATTGGGGTGCGGAAGGATTATGAAGGGCAGAACAGTGAGGAGAATGGAGGGCAGCAGTACAAAACTAAACGCAGCGCAAAAGTCAGGCTGTCACATTAGCAAAACGTGACAGCCTTTTCCATGCAGTTTCCAGATGGTATGGATAGATTCTATTGCATCATTTTAATTTTTAACAGTGAAACGCCTTGCAGCAAATCGTCGTTAAATTCACGGCTCACCTGTTTTACCATGCGATTCATGCGTATCAAATACTGTTCTAATATTTTGCTGCTTTCAGCCCGCACGCGGGGTGAGATCTTGCGGATGCGGGCATATTCCCGCAGCAGTTGGTAAAATTCATCCTGATAAGCGTCCAATTTCTGTTGAAACGCCGCCAATTCTGAATTCATGATACTTCCCTCCTTCGTGGCTTTACTATCAGTATATTCAAAATTTTAAAAAAATATAGCAGGATTTCTTGATTTATCGTTTTTCGATAAATCAATATTGACAAACAATAATATCCTTTTTACAATAAAAGATAACATGGAAGATAGTAATCGAAAGAGGAGAGAGCGGGATGTGGAATCAGTCTAAATCGTTGGTGTTAACTGCCTGGTGGATTCGTGCTGTGCTGGTATTGTGGCTTGGAATTGCCGTTGGGCTGCCCTTTTTTCTGCGGGAATCGGCAATCCTGGTGCTGTTTTATTTGATTTTTGTGCCGGTACTGACGGCTCTTTATGGTTTAAATAAAATGCTGCGCAATATTCAGCAGGGCGTGGTTTTTGCGGCGATGAATGTTTCCTGCTTGCGTTTGGTGTCCTGGGCTTGCTTTTTTGCAGCGGTTTTTTTACTGGTAGCGGCCTGTTTATGGCCCATGTTGGTATTGGCTGCCGGAGGAATTGGTTTTTTAGGTCTGTTTGTGCGCATCATAAAAAATATGCTGGCGGAGGCAATCTCCTTAAAACAGGAAAATGATTTGACGATTTAGAAAAGAATTGCCTTTTGTCTCAGAAGGGGGCGGTGAAATGCCGATTGTTGTAAATTTGGATGTGATGATGGCCAAGCGAAAAATGTCGTCCGGTGAATTAGCGGAACGTATCGGTATTACACCGGCCAATTTATCTATTTTAAAAAATAATAAGGCCAGAGCCATTCGGTTTTCTACACTGGAGGAAATTTGCAAGGCGCTGCAGTGTCAGCCGGCGGATATTCTGGCCTATGAGGAGGAAGAATGCCATGATTAAATTATCACAACGGTTGCAGGCCATTGCCGACATGGTGCCAGAGGGAGCCAGAGTAGCCGATATCGGCACCGACCACGGCTTTCTGCCCTGTTGGCTGGCTCAGCAAAAGCGGGCATCTCAGGTGATTGCCTGCGATGTCAATGCCCAGCCTTTGGCGCTGGCACAAAAAAATATCGGCGATTATAACGTAGCAGATACTGTAATCACACGCCTGGGGGACGGGTTGAAAGTCATCAAGCCCGGCGAGGTAGATGTGGTTACCATTGCAGGCATGGGTGGCAGTCTGATGCTGGAAATTCTGGAAGCTGCGCCGTTGGTGGTAGACAAGCTGCGGCGCATTATTTTGCAGCCCAATGTGGGCGCTGAAGCAGTGCGCATTTGGGCCGAAAAAAACCGCTGGCAAATTGTGCGGGAGGATTTGGTGCGGGAAAATGGTCGCTTTTCTGTAATCATTGCCTTGGAGCCGGGACGCAGCCTACAGCCCATGTCGGCGGTAGAGCTGTATTTGGGGCCAAAACTGCTGGCCGAGCAGCATCCGCTGCTGGGACTTTATATCAGCGAGGAATGGGACAAAACGCAAAAAATATTGACGCAGTTAGCGCAGAGCGAGAACGAAGAAAGCCGCCGCAAGGAAAAAATGCTGCGGCGCAAATGGGATGATATTAACGGGGTGATTAAATGTCGATTCGGTGTCAGTCTTTCTTAGAAAAAATGGAGCAGTGGGCGCCGCTTTCTTATGCGGAGGATTGGGATAATCCGGGCTTGCAGGTGGGTGACCGTCAAAAACAAATCCAAAAGGTGATGATTGCCCTTACGCCGGGTGAAGCGGCGGTGGATGCAGCCATAACGGCCAAAGTTGATTTATTGCTGACCCATCATCCGCTGATTTTTAAGCCGGTTAAGCAAATTAACAGCGATACCGCCGTGGGAAGAATGCTGTTAAAGTTAATTGGCAATGATGTGAATTTGTATTGCGCGCACACCAATCTGGATATTGCCAACGGTGGCGTTAACGACGTGCTGGCTGCCGCTTTGGGCTTAAAGCATGTGCAGCCGCTGGCCGATATTGTGCAGGAAATTTGCTATAAAGTGGTGGTCTATGTGCCGGTAGGTCATGAAGAATTGGTGCGGCAGGCTATGTGCGCTGCCGGGGCCGGGTGTATCGGCAATTACAGCAACTGTACCTTCCAGGCTAGAGGAACGGGCATATTTCTGCCAGGAGAAAACACCAGTCCATTCTTGGGTCAACAGGGCTGTATGGAATATGCCGACGAATACCGGCTGGAAACCGTTGTGCCTCAGGCGGCGTTAGCGGCGGTTATCAAAGCGATGGAAGCCGCCCATCCTTATGAGGAAGTGGCTTATGATGTGTTCCGTCTGGAAAACGGCGGCGCCAAACGGGGCATTGGCAGAGTTGGGCAACTGGCAGAACCGTTGTCATTGGCCGCATTTTTGGATTTAGCGGGAGAAAAACTGCAATGTAACCATCTAACCTATCAGGGCGATTTAAGCCAGCCAATCAAAACTGTAGCCCTTTGCGGCGGCAGCGGCATTTCCTATCTGCGAGCCGCCAAAAAAGCCGGCGCCGATGTATATGTCACCGGTGATATGAAATATCATGACGGTCAGGCCGCCAGTGAATTAGGGCTTTGTGTTGTCGACGCAGGTCATTTCGGCACCGAACGCTTGATTACCGGAGCCTTAGCCGATTTTGTTCAACAGCAGGAGCTGGAAGCGGTAATCTTTGAGACAGAAGAGGATTATCTTCGGCATTGGAGCCGATAGGACAGGGCGTTTTTCCCTAACAAAAACTGATAAGAAAGGTGTAGCACAAAAATGAGAAATAAAAAACAATCTAAATTTCTGGCATTCGTGTTATTAGGAGCCATGCTGCTGGCTGGCTGCGGCAACGGCGCGGCGCAGACGGAAGAACAGCAGGCTGCTTCCGAAGGCGATGCTTTGCAGGTAGGCCTGCTGCGCATTGATGACAGCTTTCCCTTTTATGTAGCGCAAAAAGAAGGACTGTTTGAAAAACACAATGTAAATGTGGAGCTGAAAGATTTCAGCAGCGGACGGGATCAGGCCACAGCATTACAGGGCGGCGAGCTGGATGTGCTGATGACAGACCCGGTTGTAACGGCGCTGTCTATCAAAGGCGGCTCTGACATCCGTATTGTGGCTATGGCGTTGGGCGCTGAACCGGCAGAAGGGCGCTTCCTCATTGTGTCAGCGCCAGATAGTGGCATTACCACGCCGGAACAGTTAGAGGGCAAAAAGCTGGCTATTTCTAACAATACTATGATGGATTATCTGGTAGAGCAGTATGAAACGGTTTTAAATTTAAATAAAACAGCTATTACGACAGTTAATATGCCCGATTTGATGCTGCGTACCACCACCTTGTTAGAGGGAAAAGACATCGATGCTGCTATCCTGCCTGACCCGTTGGCTGCCTATGCCGTTACTGAAGGTGCTAACAAGGTCATCGACGATACCCAATTGGGCGAAAACTTTTCTCAGTCAGTGGTGGCGGTGACTGTAGAGGCCATTGAGAACAAAAAGGGGCAGGTGGCGGCTATGCTGGATGCGTATAACGAAGCTATTGAGCTGATTAACAGCAATCCAGAACAGTATCAGTCTTTTGCCTTAGAGTGTGCTAACGTGCCGGCAGCCTTGGCGGACACCTATCCAACGCCAACTTTTACCGCCCAGGCCATTCCCAGCGAAAGCGACATTGCCCGCGTGAACGATTGGCTGGTAGAACGGGGGTTGTTGGAGGGGGAAGGGTATTTGTATGAGCAAATGGTAGATTCCCAGTTTATTGTGAACTAGCCAATTTTCCATCTGACGCCGTTGTCTGCAAATTCGTTTGCTCGTGTACCTCAAGTACGCATTGCTTCTCAAATTTGCAAGCCGCCTAGTCAGTTGAAAATTGTCAGAGCCCGTAGGTTGAAAAGTAAACGTTGTTCCGTGGGAAATTTTTGAGCCCTGGACTATAATTTGAATTTGTAAAGAAATCTAGTTTTAGAAAAGTAGGTGTGAAAGCCATGTTGCGGCTACGAGAGGCTGTTTTGCAGTATCCCCGTCCAGAAGGCGGTGTGCATACAGTGTTGCATCAAATCAATCTGACAATTACGCAAGGAGAGCGCTGGGCTTTGATTGGGCCGTCGGGCTGTGGAAAAAGTTCGCTGCTGCATTTGCTGGCCGGCTTGCAGCCGGTGACAGCGGGGCAGGTGTTGTACCAAGGGCAGCCATTGTTGGCGCCCCATAAAGAAATCAGTGTAATTTTGCAGGAATACGGATTATTTCCCTGGAAAACGGTGGAGCAGAATGTGGCGTTGCCTTTGGTGCTGCAAAAATGTCCCAAAGCAGAGGTGAGAGAACGCATGGCTCAATTATTGGCACAACTGCAGCTTACGGAGCATGGTAAAAAATATCCGGCGCAGCTATCCGGCGGTCAACGGCAGCGTGTTGCCATTGCCCGGGCTTTGATTGGGCAGCCGAACGTGTTGCTAATGGACGAGCCCTTTTCCGCGTTAGATGCGCTGACGAGGGAAACGATGCAGAATATCGTTTTGGAACTGTGTGAGCAACGGCAGTTGACTTTGGTGCTGGTAACGCACAACATCGAAGAGGCGATTTTTCTAGGACAAAAAATAGCGGTGTTCTCTGATTATAGCGGCACATTGAGCAAAATTGCAGAAAATGAACATAGCGGACAGCAGTCCTATCGAGGCACGGCGGAATTTTATCAGCACTGCAATCAGTTGCGCAGTTGGATTGGAGGCATGCAGCATGAAAAGTAAATTTGCCAACGGTTTGTTAGGCTTTGTGCTTGTTCTGCTTTTCTGGCAAATGGGCAGCATGGCGCTGCAAAAGCCATTTTTGCCTGCACCAGCAGCTTCCTTTACAGCCTTCTTTCAAATGCTGCTGAGCGGCGAGTTGGGGCAACATTTTATCATCAGTACGGTGCGCATTTTATGCAGTATTGTGCTGGCTATGGTGTTGGCGGTGCCGGTTGGCTTGGCTATGGGCCGCATTGCCTGGCTGGGACGGTTGCTCAATCCTATTGTATATCTGCTCTATCCTTTACCCAAAGTGGTTTTTTTGCCAATCATTGTTGTGCTGATGGGTTTGGGTAACTGGCCCAAGATTTTTTTGATTGCGCTGGTCGTATTTTTTCAGATTGTGGTGGTCACCCGCGACGCCGCCAGCAGCATTCCCCAGGCCAGTCTGCAATCTATGCGTTCCTTGCATGCCACGCCTTGGCAAACCTTTCAGCATTTGATTTTGCCCAGTTGTCTGCCGCAGATTTTGACTTCTCTGCGCATTACATTAGGCACAGCCATTGCCATTTTATTTTTTGCGGAAACCTTTGCCTCCTTCGATGGCTTGGGCTATTTTATTTTGGACGGCATGGAAACCAGAGACTATCCGGCTATGTATGCCGGTATCATCGGTTTAGCCTGTTTGGGTTTGGTGCTGTATTGGTTGGTGGATTTGCTGGAACATCGGTTGTGCCGCTGGCAGCAGAAGGAACGGTAGCAGCAAATGAGATAGTTTCTGAAAAATGAATATAAAATAAAAAAGAGCACAAACAGTCATAGGTCCACTTTTTGGGTGTCACTACTGTTTGTGCTTATTTTTACGGGCAGATATGTTGCTTTTTAGTATATTAAATTTCTATTGTAAGTAATTGTTTGTTTGAATGCTTTTTTTCAATAACTTGAGAAAGAGTTGATTGCCTTGTAAGTCTTTGAAATGGTTACTTTCGATGTAACCAATGTAAATTTTTAAATCAGCATCTTCAATAGGCAGCGCCTGAATTTTTCCAGACTCAATATAAGCGTCATGATAAGTAGTGAAATGCGGAAAAAAAGCGACATATTGACTTTTAGAAATAATTCTTCGCATGGATTCGGTGTTATCTACACGCAGAGCGATGTTTGGCTTGCCATAAGGTGTAATCATGCGGGTAAGTAAATTGTCTTCTCTTTCGAATTCTGTTTTATAAGCGATATGAGGACAAGCTAGGGCTTCTGCAATTTTAATAGAATTTCTACCATAGTAAGAAGAATCTTGACCAACAAAAAGGCAATAAGTATCGGTAAATAATTCATAATATGTTAAATCAGGATGTTGAAAAGTATGATTATCAAAAATAATTCCTAAATCGGAGAACCCCATTTGCACATTTTGTAAAATAACATTGGGTTCATCTGTAATTACAGTAATGGAAAGCGGATGGGTGTGTTGTTCAATTTCTAAAATTACATCGGCTAAAACAGTGTCTACCAAAGCGGGCATAGCGGTAATATTGAGACAAAACTTGCTTTCAGCCTGACTAGCTAATAGACGGATCTCATCCAATAAAGAAAAAATTTGTTTACTTTTTTCTGCCACATCCTGACCAGTAGCGGTGGGTGTAATACCTTTATTAGTTCGTTTTAAAAGGGATGCACCTAGTTCTTTTTCTAATCTGGTAATAGAAGAACTGACTGTGGATTGGGGAACGTAATTTTCCCGCGCAGCAATGGAAATGGAGCTAAATTTTATGGCTTCTATCAAATAGTAAAGTTGTTCTAGTTTCATCTGTAATGCACCCCTTTTTATGAATGAAAAACCAATATTCTGTATAAAAGTTGGTGAAAAGTCTTTTAAAAATCGTTTTCTGTAGAAATCTTTTCTTCCCAAGCAGAGGTTTGTTCCGCTGGTGTAGGTGCAGTAAGCAAACTAACAGCAAGTAATGTGACAGCAGGTACGGCGATTCCGGCCAAAATTGGAACAGTGGAGGATGTACCGAAAATTACCATAGTGCCCAGAATTACAATGGAACTTGCAATCATGGATGCGATGGCGCCTTGCCAGTTTGCCCGTTTCCAGAAAAAGCCTGCAACCACAGGAACAAAAATACTGCCTGATAAAATGGCGTAAGCAATATCCAACGCAGTTAACACATCACCAATTTTCACAGCAATAAACATAACTGCTAACCCAATGATGACAACGGCGATACGGCTATAATTTAAGGACTTGTCTTGCAGCTTTAAAATATCATTGATTATAAGCGTAGAGGATGCGATGATAGTGCCAGAAATGGTGGACATAAAGGCTGAGATAATGCCTGCAAATACCAATCCGGTAAAGCCTGCAGGCACGACAGCTAAGGTGACCTCAGATAAAGCGTTTTGTGGGTCAATATTAGGGAGTAATACCATGGCAATCATACCGGCTATGGTCATAGCGCCTGCCCATAAAATGGTATAGAGACCGCCGATAATGGTCCCCTGTTTGGCTACCTTACTGCTTTTGGCGGTAAAAACTCGTTGCCAAATATCCTGACCAATCATTAAACCCAACGTGAAAAGCACAAACCAGGAAAAAATTCGTACACTGCCAACAGCAAATGGGTCAAAATAGGATTGGGGCAGCGTTGCTTGCAAACCACTAAAGCCACCTACTTTTAGCAAACCATTAGGGATTAAAATGAAAAAGATAGCAACGGTCATCAAAATAAATTGGATGGTATCGGTGATGTTAATAGAAATCATACCACCTAATAAAGTATAAAGCAAACAAATACTGGAGACAAAAATGATAGAACTAGAGAGCGACCAGCCGAAGATGGTCTGTACACAGGCTCCTAAAGCGATAGTATTTGTGACAGAAACCATAATTACATAAAAAGCCGAGATAATGGAACTAAGCCATTGTGCTTTCGCATCATAACGTAATCTTAGCATCTCTCCGATGGTTAAAATCCGCAGATTGGATAGTTTAGAGGATAACAGAAACCCCAATGCTAAAACGCCGACACCAAACATGGTAACCATCCACATACCAGAAATGCCGAATTGATAGCCTTTGGTGGCTTGACCGAAAGTAGCGCCGCCACCAATGACAACAGTCGCAATGCAAGCAACGAAAATTGGTAATGGTAGTGAACGGCCAGAAACTAAATAGTCGTCATTGTTTTTTGCTTTTTTCATACCGATAATGCCAGCGATAATCATAATGCCAATGTAGAGTAGAATAATCGTGTAATCTAATGTTGTCATGTTAATTCCCTCCTAAATAAGTACTTTTTTGCTTTGCAATTAATGAAATAAAATCAAATAAGATACCTGCTGCTGCATAACTGGTGATCATACCAGGTGAATCGGCGGCAGGGAGTACTTCCACCAAATCAAAGCCTACAATATTGGCATCTAGTAATCCTTTTAGCACTAATTTTTGTGCTTCAAATGTATTAAATCCGCAAATTTCTGGTGTACCAGTACCGGGGGCATAAGCAGCATCTAGAAAATCAATATCGAAAGTTACAAAAACAGGATGTCCGGCAGTTTTCATTTTTATTTTTTCAATGGTATATGCGAAGCCTTTTTCTCGGATATCCCAGTTAGTCAGGATTTCTATGCCATGAGAGATAGCAAAATCAAATTGATCGGCACTGTATAGAGGTCCTCGTAGGCCGATTTGTAAAGTGTTTTCTGGCAAAATCAAGCCTTCTTCTAGGGCTCGCCGAAAGGTAGTGCCATGATTATAAAGCTGCCCAAAGAAAAGGTCGGTAGTGTCACTATGTGAATCAAAATGAATTAACGAAACGGGGCCATATTTTTTTGCAATAGCCCGTAGTTCAGGCAATGTAATAGAATGGTCACCGCCTAAACAGACAGGAATAATACCAGCATCAATGATTGGGGTTAATGCAGATTCCACAGTGGCATAGGTTTCTTGGATGTAGCCAGGAATCACAGCAATATCGCCATAATCAATTCCAACGCATTGATCAAATACATTTACCTGCAAAATAGGATGATAAGGCTTTAAAATAGTGGAGGCCTCTCGAATACTTTGTGGACCAAAACGGCTTCCAGTAGCAAAGGAAGATCCCGTATCAAAGGGAATTCCAATAACTGCAAAATCAACGTCAGTGAAATCATTGCTATGAGGTAAACGCATAAATGTTTTAATCCCTGCAAAACGGGGAGAATTTAAAGAATTAACATATTGTTGTTTTTCCATGTACGAACGCCTCTCTTCTAGTTATAAATAGGATATCCTTATACATTTATATTAATATAAATATTATTTATCGTCTATTTTCTATTTTGGATAGGGCTATCAGATAAAACGAAAACATGAATGTATTTTTCGTGGGAACTGTTATGAAATGAGTAGATATTTATGCAAACAATTCCTCTGATAAAAATCAACACACCCGGCATACTAAGTAGTGAAGAAATATTGTCATAAGAGCGTATATGGATGGGAGGATGTTTGGATGAGTGACCAGGTGTGGAGCGTTTTTGGCGTGGTACAGATTTTTTTCGCCTTGGTAATTGGTATTTACTTTTTGAATTTGCTGCGCAATCAGAGGAGTGATAAGCAGCGAGTGACGTTCAACACGGAAAAGGAGCAGGAAAAGCTGCGCGCTATGCGGGACGTGCATTTGACGGAACCGTTGACGGCCAAAACCAGGCCCGCTTCTTTTGCCGATGTGATTGGGCAGGAGGAGGGTATCAAGGCTTTGCGGGCAGCTATGTGCGGGCCCAATCCGCAGCATGTGATTATTTATGGACCGCCCGGTGTGGGCAAAACTACCGTAGCCCGTTTAATTTTGGAGGAAGCCAAGCGGATGCCGGGCAGTCCCTTTGCTGCCGACGCCAAATTTGTGGAAGTGGACGGAGCCACTTCCCGTTTTGACGAACGGGGAATCGCTGACCCGCTGATTGGTTCGGTGCATGATCCCATCTATCAAGGGGCAGGATCTATGGGAGTTGCCGGCATTCCGCAGCCTAAGCCCGGCGCTGTGACAAAGGCCCACGGCGGTGTGCTGTATATTGATGAGATTGGGGAGTTACACCCCATGCAGATGAACAAGCTGCTGAAAGTATTGGAGGACCGTAAAGTGCTGCTGGAAAGCGCCTATTACAGTGCGGACAATGAGCGCATTCCCAAGCATATCCACGATATTTTTAATAATGGATTGCCAGCTGACTTTCGCCTGATTGCCGCTACTACGCGACAGCCGGCTGAAATTCCAGCGGCCATCCGTTCCCGCTGTTTGGAAATTTATTTTCGCAGCTTATTGCCGGAAGAAATCATTGCTGTGGCCCAACGGGCGGCAGAACGGTTGGAAATGCCCATCGCCCGGCGGGCATTGCAATTAATCAGCGATTATGCCACCAATGGCCGGGAGGCTGTGAACATGGTGCAGATTGCGGCGGGCATGGCTACCACAGAAAACCACAAGGAAATTAGCCGGGAAGATATCGAATGGGTAATTAACAGTTGTCACTATAGTCCGCGGCCCCACAGCAGCATTGCCGCTCAGCCTGATATTGGCTTGGTCAATGGTTTGGCAGTCTGCGGCCCTAATATGGGCATTGTCAGCGGCGTGGAGGTGGCAGTCAGTCCGACAGGGGCGGAGCATGGTACGCTCAATGTGACAGGTATTGTGGAGGAAGAAGAATTGCCCAGCGGCAACGGACAAAAGGTGCGGCGTAAAAGTATGGCCCGCTGCTCGGTGGAAAATGTGCGGACCGCACTGAAAACGGTGCTGCATATTGATGTGGACCGATATAATATTCACGTTAATTTTCCTGGCGGCACACCTATTGATGGCCCGTCGGCTGGGGTTACTATCGCCACAGCGGTGTATTCGGCTATTTGTAAAAAGCCGGTAGACAACCAACTGGCCATGACCGGCGAGGTGTCCATTCGAGGTAAAGTACTGCCAGTGGGTGGTACGCCCGCTAAAGTGGAAGCCGCCCGACAAGCCGGCTTAAAGCGGGTATTAATTCCCCGGCAGAACTGGCAGGATTCTTTTTCCCATCTGCAAGGCGTAGAAGTCATTCCAGTGGACGAACTGGAGGAAGTGGTACAGTTGGCGTTGAAGTGGTAAACTAAAATTGGACACAGAGGGGGCATTTTTAGACAGAGAGATGTATAATTTATGCATGAAGATTACGAACTGTGAACAAAATATAGTCCCATGTGGACAGGAGGTTTACCATGAAATACACAAAAGAAGAAAAATTGAATATTGGCCGCAGGATTTATGAAGGAGAGCTCACCCGTTACCAGGCAGCTGAAGAATATGACATCGGAGAAAATACCGCCCGTTCTTACATGCGCATGTATCGAGATTTGAATCAATTGCCGCCAAAGGATAAAAATTACGCAGCTCCATTATCCACAGGCAAACCTTCAGGTCTGAGTACATCGCAAAATCTAGAAGCATACAAGGCCATGACGAAAGAAGAACTGATTCAAGCTCTTGTAAAAGCGCGTATCGCAGAGGCGCGGTTAAAAAAAGGCTACGAAGTGAAGGGGGATGGTTCTATCATTCGATACAGCA
>CABQBF010000065.1 GCA_902462325.1 uncultured Peptococcaceae bacterium | reverse complement strand
TTATGTCCCGGCGCCGTACTGGACTTCCAATGGGGCAGCTCCTCATAAGCAATGCTGCACCCATCTTCCAGCCTATCGGCCAGTTGGCCCAGCCCCGAACCCAACACGATAGCCGTTTCCGGCCGATAAGCGGTTTTGCTGCCAATATAAGCAATCGTTTCCTCCACCTGTTGTAATAACGTCTGCATCCTCGTTCCTCCTCTATTTCACTGGCAAGACAGCTCTGTTACCAGCAAGAGCCCGCCTGCCATTTCTTTTATTATTATGTATTGCACATCACAATCTCATTCCCTGCCAGCAACCCAATTGATACGCTAAAAAATTTTTACAGCCCGCTCTGCCGGAAACCATTGATTCCCGCGCCCAATCCCGATATACTGAATAGTAAGAACTGTATTGCAGAAAGGATTGTTCACCTTGCAGGAACCAGACTGGAAAACAATCAAACAAAAATTGCGCTTTCAATTCAATTACAGCAGCCTGTACGTGCTGTGGTTTGTGCGTTGGCTTATCTTCGGCGCCATTACCGGCGTGGTCTGCGGTTTGGTAGGCGCCGCCTTTCATCTCAGCATCGACTGGGTCACCGCCACCCGCCAGAGCCACGACTGGCTGATTTTTTTGCTGCCCTTCGCCGGCCTGCTCATCGTGTTTACCTATCGCCGCGCCGGCTTGGCCCAAGATCCGGGCACCAATCTGGTGCTGGCTTCCATTCAATCTAAGCAGCATATTCCCATCCGCATGGCGCCGCTGATTTTCTTCGGCACCATCATCACCCATCTGTGCGGCGGTTCATCCGGCCGGGAAGGGGCTGCGCTGCAAATCGGCGGCAGCATCGGCGAAGCGCTGGGCCGGTTATTCCGTCTGCGGGATACCGACATCAACATCATTGTTATCTGCGGCATGAGCGCCGTATTCGCTTCCCTATTTGGCACTCCTATCGCTGCCACTGTGTTCAGCATGGAGGTCATCAGCGTCGGCGTTATTCACTATAGCGCCTTCGTGCCCTGTATTGTGTCGGCCTCCATCGCCTACGGCATTATCCAAACCTGCGGCATTGGCGGCACCGCCTTTCCACAGATTTATCCGCCGGAGCTGTCAGTGTTCCTCTTTTTAAAGGTGATTTTACTGGCTATGGTCTGCGGTGTGGTCAGCATTCTGTTCTGCGTGGTCATTCATCAGGCTGGCCATCTCTACAAAAAACTGCTGCCCAACGACTACGGCCGCATCTTTGCCGGCGGCTGCCTGGTAGCCGCGCTCACCTTGCTGACCGGCACCCGAGCTTATAACGGCCAAGGCTCCGACATGCTGCTGTTGTCCATGACCGGCACCTGCCCCACCTTCGCCTTTTTGCTGAAGATTGTATTCACTGCCCTCACCTTGGGCGCTGGCTTCAAAGGCGGCGAAATCGTGCCCGCCCTGTTTGTAGGCGCTGCCTTGGGCAACGTAGCCGCGCCCCTTTTAGGGCTGGACCCGGCCTTCGGCGCCGCCATCGGCATGATTGCTCTTTTTTGCAGCGTGGTCAACTGTCCGCTGGCCTCCATGATGCTCAGTGTGGAGCTGTTCGGCCATCACAGCGCGCTGCTGTTTTGCATCGCCTGCGCCGTCAGCTACGTGTTCTCCGGTTACTATGGTTTGTACAGCAGTCAGAAGATTATGTATGACAAGCTGCATCCCCATTACATCAATACCCGCTCCCACTAAACGCCGTCGATAAGCGCACAAGGGGCGGGTATCCGTGGCGTTCCGCTGAACGCCAGACTGTTGGCGCAGAAACACGGTTGAACACGGTTTTCTGTGCCAACGGTTGCACCTTTAGAATAGCAGATTACACTCCATAGCATAGGGTTCTGCCATACCAATGCCAACCTTTTATTTCTGGTTTTCTTCCGCCATTTCTTCGGCAATGTCCAAAAATTTATTCATCAAAGGCAGGCAAGCGGCCACAAACACACCGCCAGCCAGAATGCTGGTCTGCGCTTTCTTTTTGCGCGGCGTGGTCGTGCCCACTAAAACCGCCAACGCGCACAAACCAACTTGCAGCAAACCCTTTTCCATCCATCCTAGGCGCTGGGCAAATAATTTCGCGCCTCTCCATAACTGTAACATAACCCTCTCTCCTCTCCATTAATAGGTAAGCATTTCCTCTAAACGCTGCAGCAGCCGCTCATATTTGGGCCGCAACTGCTCCGCCGACCGGCCGGAGGTCACATACTGCACCTGTCCCGTTCCGGTTTCCAGCAGATTTTTCTCGGCCAGCACATGCCGCAGATTATTGACCGTACCATCGCTGCCATCCAGCATGGCAATGTCCTCCGGCAGAATTTTATGAAAACTGTCCTTAAAATAATTGAAATGGGTACATCCCAGCACCACCGTACAATACTGCTGCAAATCAAAGGGCGCCAGCGTTTCCCGCAGATAAACTTCAGCCTGTCCATCACTAAAATTACCGGCTTCGGCAAATTCGACCAAACGGGGCAACGGCAGCAAATCTACCTGATGATGCTGATCCACCTGATGCAGCAGATTTTGCAGCTTTTCCTCCCGAATAGTAACCGGTGTGGCCGTCACCAAAATTCGTTTGGTGCAGTGCAAATCATTTACCGCCGGTTTTACCGCTGGCTCCATCCCCAAAATGGGAAAGCTGTACCGGGCCCGCAAGCTCTGAATGGCAACGCTGGTAGCCGTATTGCAGGCCACCACCAACGCCTTCACCTCCTGCTCGGCGATAAAATCCACAGCCTCCTGCACATATTGCCGGATTTCTTCTTTCGTTTTACGGCCATAAGGAACATGATCCGTATCGGCATAATAGAGATAATCCTCCCGGGGCATCTTCCGCTTGGCCTGATGCAGAACGGTCAAGCCGCCTATGCCGGAATCAAAAAACGCAATCTGCATCACTTGTCACTCCCCAATCCATCTTCCATGATTCTTGTCTTACCGCTGCAAGCACCGCCGTTTTGCCATCTTATCGCAGCACTACAGCCCATTGCTTTCATTTTCTCACACTTCGCTTCAATCCCAGTCCACCAGTTCCATCGCAGACCAGCCTTGCTCCTCGTCATACAGCATGGGCTTGGCTACAAATACCGCCCGATAATCCTCCGGCTGCACCGGCTGCTCCGTCAGCTCCCGATAAACGCCAAGCACCTCAAAATCGCTGAACCTCAGCCAGGTTTTCAGCATGTCCAAGTCATAAACCTTTTCCTGATGGCACTCAGTCACCCGCCGGTACAAGCCGTTTTCCTGCCGAATAAAGAACGTAATATCCATCTGACAAAGCTGCTCCTCCTCGTCAAAATGGTTCTCCCACATATATTCCACTTCCGGACGGTGCAAGGTAAAAATATTGTTGCCCAGATACTGCCGCAGCTTGTAGGGCGTCTGCACATCAAACAGCAAAATGCCGCCGTCGGCCAGCAAACCGTTCAGCCGATGGAGTAACTCCTGCAAATCCTCCGGCTCCGTCAGATAATTAAAGGCGTCAAAGGTTGCGATGATGGCGTCAAATAGCGGCTCCTCGCCTGCTTCATCGGCCAAATGCAAGGCGGTCATATCCTGCTGCCGCCAGTCAATGGATAATCCCAAAGCAGCGCTCTTAGCCTGGGCCTGCGCCAGCATCTCCGCCGACCGATCCACCGCCGTAATCTGATAGCCCTTCTGCGCCAGCGGAATGGTGATATTGCCCGTCCCGCAGCCCAAATCCAGCAGCCGTTTGCCAACGCAATGATTTTTTTCTAACAACCGGTGGATATACGCGGCCCACTGCCCATAATCGATATCCTCCATCAAACAATCATAGAGGTCTGCCAGCGCTTCATAAGCCATGCCTATTCACCCAGCATGGGCGTGATGTCCACTTCTGGACTATCGCCCCACAGCTTTTCCAAATTGTAATAAGCCCGTTCTTCTGGCTTAAAAATCTGCACAATCACAACGCCGTAATCCAGTAAAATCCAACTGCCGCCCTGATACCCTTCCCGGCGCAAAATCCGTTCATTTAAGTTTTTTTCCACCTTTTCTTCCACAAAATCAGACAGCGCC
This sequence comes from uncultured Peptococcaceae bacterium, assembly GCA_902462325.1. Lineage (GTDB taxonomy): Bacteria > Bacillota > Peptococcia > Peptococcales > Peptococcaceae > UBA7185. The sequence goes on along the minus strand of CABQBF010000065.1, from coordinate 9,197 downwards.
TTGGTGTGGGGCGTGCTGGTGCCATTGCAGATTACAAAATAATCGGCAATGCCAGTCTGCGCATGGATATCCAACACCTTGATGTCCATGCCTTTCTTTTCGTCCAATGCTTTGACAATTTGTTCTACTAAGGTAATACTTTCCATAGGAACCTCCCTGTTATCTTTTCATTTTTATTTACCGCACTTCATTTCGATGCTCTGAAGATGCTGTTATCATCAAATTGCATGTCGCAATATAGGGGTCTATCATTTGCCGACACCTGCTAACAAAGCGTTATCGCAATGTCATACACAATCGTTTCTTATCACCGATGGGCGGGCGCTACGCTCAGTCATCGCTTCTCAACTGTTGGAGCAAAAATGTTTCACGTGAAACATTTGCAATTGTGATTTTCTGTGTTGCCAGCGTTTTCTGTATTTTGCGCTCTAATAGGGGGGTGCAAAATACAGCCAAAATGCCGGTTTTCTGCTCAACCAATGGGCCTACAGCGATTTTAGTTTGCTCCGTCGTTTTTATCCCTCTGCCCGCCTAACTTTATCATTCCGAACCCGATTTTTTCATTCTAAAATAAGTGCAAATCAAGTACGTCTTGACCTAGAGAGCGCAGGATTTTTTGTGCCTAGCTAGGCGGCTTTTTGAAACGTGCGGCGACACTAGACGCAAAAAAGACTAGCCCAAAAGCGCAGGAAATTTCTCGCAGAACAAGGCGGCTTTGAAAACGGCGAAGTGAGGCTATACATAAAGTATGCGAACGAGCCGTTTTCAAAACAACGCCGTTATGCGGGAAATTAACAAACTTTAGCTTAGTTGGTTGTTGATGCGCTCTTCCACTAACCGATTCCTCGCCCCCACCGACCACGGATGGATAAATCCGCCCTGCTGGATTAAAAAGTTGAGGGTATGGTCTAACCCGGCTAGGGTGCCCAAGTTCAAATCTCGGTGGGCGATCTGCCGCAGTGCGTCTACGCCGGGAAAATCCCGATTGGGCTCGATATAATCGGCAATATAGATGATACGGGCCAGTTGGTCCATATCGGGATGGCCGGTGGTATGCCAGCGAATGGCATTTAGCAACTTCTCGTCGTCGATGATGCCTTGCTGCTGCAGCATCCAAGCGCCTACCGGCCCATGCAGCAAATTGGGCTGCAGCAGTTCTACCTCATCGTGGGTAAGACCATGTTCCATGGCCAGCTCCAGCAATTGGCTGTTAGACATCTCGCGGGCATAATCGTGCAGCAGTCCGGCCAGATAAGCCCGCTCAATATCGCCGTTAAACATACCAGCCAGCTTGGCCGCGGTGTTGGCAACGCCGACGGAGTGGGTGTACCGTTTTACCGACAGCCGCTTTTTCAGCAGCTCTTTATAGCCTTCCACTTTAATTTCCATACTATCCTTCACCTCATCGATAATCTCCGCCGGAACCAACTGGCTGATATCCCGCCCCAGCGCAATCTGCTCCCGCACTTCTGTAGATGAAATATCCAAAGCGTCTATCTCTACACAGAGAATGCCGCCCTTTCTTTTTTTCGCTTCTTTTTTTAGCTTGTCCGGAATTTGGCTGCCATATCCGGGCCGGCTGGTAGCCACAAAACGGCATAAATCTAAAATTTCTTCCCAATGATACCAGGTATCCAGCTTTTCTAACGAATCGGCGCCGGTCAAAAAATAAAATTCACAGTCCGGCTCCTTCTTATGCAATGCTTTCAAGGTGTGATAGGTGTAGGACTTGCCCTTTCGCTGCTGCTCGATATCCAAAATCCGGCACCAAGCTTTGCCGGCAAGGGCCTGCTCCAGCCAACGCCGCCGTTTTGCATAAGGGCTGACGCGCCAATCCTTATGGGGCGGCAAGGCTGCGGGAATAAACCAGATTTCTTCTAACTGCAGCGCCTCCCGGCAGGCTTCGGCCAAACGCAGATGGCCAAAATGCACAGGATCAAAGGTGCCGCCCAATAAACCGATTTTTCTCATTGGCGAATTTGTCCATTTCCATTCACAATATATTTATAGCTGGTTAGCGCTTTCAAGCCCATTGGCCCGCGGGCGTGCAGCTTTTGGGTGCTGATGCCGATTTCCGCGCCAAAGCCAAACTGAAATCCGTCGCTGAAGCGGCTGGACGCATTGACATAAACCACCGCCGCGTCTACCATCTGCTGAAATTGCCGGGCATGGTTATAATCGTTGGTGACAATCACTTCCGAATGCTTGGTGCCAAAACGGCGGATGTGCAAAATGGCTTCGTCTATGCTGTCTACCACTTTCACCGAGAGAATTAAGCCGTGAAACTCTGTGGCGTAATCTTCTTCCGTAGCCGCCTTGCTCTGGGGAATATACTGCATGGTTTCTGCGCAGCCCCGCAATTCTACACCGGCCGCCAGCAATTGTTCCGCTGCCATAGGCAATAGCTTTGCCGCTACCGCTTTATGCACCAGCAGCGATTCGGTGGCGTTGCACACACCGGGGCGCTGCACCTTGCCATTGAGAATAATCTGCACCGCCATGTCCAAATCGGCAGTTTCGTCTACATAAATGTGACAATTGCCCACGCCGGTTTCAATGACAGGCACCGTAGCATTTTTCACCACATTTTGAATTAATCCGGCGCCGCCGCGGGGAATGAGTACATCCAGATATTCATTTAACTTTAACATGGCGTTGACTGTTTCCCGACTGGTATCCTCCACCAGTTGAATGGCCCCTTTGGGGATACCGGCCTGCTCGGCCGCAGCGCTCAGCACTGCGGCAATTTTCAAATTGGATTGGATGGCGTCGCCGCTGCCCCGCAGCAATACCGCGTTGCCCGACTTCAAGCATAATGCGGCGGCGTCGGCTGTCACGTTGGGCCGCGCTTCATAAATCATACCGATAACGCCCAGCGGCACAGCCACCTTGCCGATTTGCAGATTGTCCTTATTCAGCCACATTTCCTCCACATGCCCTACCGGATCGGGCAGCTCGGCTACGGCCCGCAGGCCGTCGGCCATGTCCTGCACCCGACTTTCCGTCAATAGCAGCCGATCCAAAAAGGCCTGCGGCTGGCCCTTTTCTCTGGCCCGCTGCATATCCTGCGCATTGGCCGATAAAATTTCATCACAAGCCTGTTCCAACCCAGCGGCCATGGCCAGCAAACCCTTGTTTTTCTCCGCAGTAGTCATCACCGCCAGCCGATAGCTGGCTTCCTTGGCCAAACGCCCTTTTTCCTGCAATTCTCCCATCACAGCCACCTCCTACAAAATCAGGGACAAATTATCCCGGTGAATTACTTCATCATAATCCTTATAGCCCAAAATGGGGCAAATATCCTTGCTCTTCTGCCCTTTAATTTTATGCAGCTCCATCCAGCTATAATTGCTGATGCCGCGGGCAAACTCCCGCCCTTGTCCATCCACAATTTCCACCACGTCGCCGGCGGCAAAATCGCCCTCCACCGCAGTGATGCCGCTGGGTAGCAGGCTCTTGCCCTTGTGAACCAGCGCGTCTTTAGCGCCGTCGTCCACCACCAGCCTGCCGCCCACATGGGAGCCGAAGGCAATCCATTTTTTGCGCAGATGGGGCTTCATCTCAATAGGCAAAAACAGCGTGCCCACGTCCTCGCCGCCAGTCAGCTTGCGGATAATATGAGGCTCAGCGCCATGGGCAATCATCAGCGGAATACCGGCGTTGACCGCGATGCTGGCTGCTGTAATTTTGGTGGCCATGCCGCCGCTGCCAAACTTGCTGCCCACACTGCCAGCCAGACTTTCCACCTGCGCGTCGATGGTTTCCACCACCGAGATGCGCTTAGCGTCCTTGCGCTTGCGGGGGTCGCCGTCGTAAAAGCCGTCGATATCGGTCAAAAGAATGACCAAATCGGCGTCAATCAGCGTGCCCACCAGCGCCGCCAACGTATCGTTATCGCCGAACTTGATTTCTTCAAAGGCCACCGTATCATTTTCGTTGACAATGGGAATCACCCCCAGCTTCAGCAACGTCAGCAACGTATTGCGGGCGTTTAGAAACCGCTGTCGGTGCTCCAAATCGGCCTTAGTCAATAATAGCTGAGCAGTGGCCTGTCCGTATTCGGCAAATATTTTTTCATAAATATGCAGCAAAATACCCTGGCCTACCGCCGCCACCGCCTGTTTTTCCGGAATGGTTTTGGGCCGCTCCTCCAAATTGAGCTTGCCCATACCGGCGCCAATGGCGCCGGACGATACCAGCACCACATCCTTGCCCTGATTGCGCAAGTCTGATAGCTGTCGCACCAACCGCTCAATCTGCTCCAAATTGAGCTTGCCATTTTTATGGGTTAAGGTGCTGGTGCCCACCTTCACCACAATTTTTTGCGCATTGCTCACCAATGCCTTGTAAGCTTCACGGCCCATGGTTCTCACACACCTTATTGTTTCGGCAATTCAATCACCGGTTTTTTAGGATGACGGCGATATAACAGCACATTGCGGCCAATCACCTGCACCAGCTCCGCCTTGCTCTGTTCAGCCAGCGCCTGCGCCACATCGCCTACTTCCTCCAGACAATTTTTCAACACCCGCACCTTTACCAGCTCGCGGGCTTCTAAGGCCTCATTTAAACTAAACAGCACACTTTCATTGACACTGCCTTTTCCCACCTGTACAATAGGTTCCATCGTATTGGCCAGACTGCGCAGAAACCGTTTTTCTTTTCCTGTTAGCATATTATCCATTCCCCTTATTTTTATTAGCATTCTTTTTATATTGCGCTGCCAGGGCCTGCAGCCGTTCCTGCCGGCCCTGCTGCCGGTTTTCCTGACTCTGCGGCTTGTGGCCCGCCGGCTCTACCCATTTTCCTGCAGGGCCCTTCCGCGGCGCTGCATAAACATTTTTACCCATGCTGTACTTCATCCTTCCGCAAAATTTCTCAGTATTTAATTATAGCATATAACCGGTTCTGTGTCAGTTTTCTGCCCAAACTTTTTTTCATTTTCCCATCAACTTTTTTGCTTCCAGCGCCATCTAATACTATATATACGCCAATCAAACAAAAAGAGGTGACTTTCTCGTGCAGCAGCTCTATCAGCAGTTGACGACCCTTTTATTGACCCATCAGCAAAAATTTTACCGTCTGGCCTATAGCTATTGCCATAACGCTGAGACGGCCATGGATATGGTGCAGGCTGCCGCCTGCAAGGCTTTGGAAAACTACACAACCGTCAAAAAGCCCCAATATTTAAAAACCTGGTTTTATCGCATTCTCATCAACGAATGTCTGGACTATCTGCGCCGCAGCAAACGGGAGCTGGCGGAGGATATCCTACCGGCTCCGCAAAGCTACGACTCGCTTCAGCATCAGGCCGATCATTTGGATTTATATCAGGCCATTTTAGAGCTGCCGCCGGAGCTGAAAACCATTCTCTTGCTGCATTACTTTGAAGACCTTACCCTGCGGCAGATTGCCCAAATTACACAAACCAACGAAAACACTGTCAAATCCCGCCTATACAGCGGCTTAAAAAAATTACGCCTGACCCTAGAGGAGGACGCCCCATGAAACCTACAGCCAAACAGCAAATCCAACAAGCCCGTGCCCAATACGAAGCCGTTCCGGTGCCTGCCGAATTATCAGCGCGCTTAGAGCAAACTATCGCCCAGCACCCTTTCTCCGGCAGCGCCCAACGGCAACTTCACTGGCGAAAGCCTGCCATTGCAGCGGCCTGTTTCCTAGCTCTCTTGGCTTTGTGCAATCTCAATCCAGCCATGGCGCAGGCAGTTGAGCGCATCCCTCTGCTCGGTTCTATCACCCGCGTTTTTACCATACAGACATGGCAGCAGCAGGACGAGGCTACCGCCATCAACGTCACCCAGCCTGCCCTAGATGGCGACAGCGCCCTGGCCCAATCCATCAATGCCGAAATCGCTCAAATTGTGGCAGACCGTACCGCAGAAGCCCAGCAGCGCCTGGATGAATACAAGCAGGCCTTTCTCGCTACCGGCGGCACAGAAGCGCAATGGGCTGAACATCACCTGCAAGTGCAAATTGACTACCAAATTCTCAGCCAAAGCCAGCAAACCCTTTCCTTTGTGGTAATCTCCACCGAGGATTGGAGCAATGCTTACACCGAAACCTATTATTACAATCTGGACCTGCAAACCAACAAGCAGCTCACCCTGCAAGACCTGTTAGGCGACAACTATATCCAGATTGCCAACGACAGCATTTGCCAGCAAATGAAGGCCCGCATGGAGGCCGACCCCGACCTCACCTATTTTGACCAGGCTTCGGGCGGCTTCACCAGCATTGACGACACCACCAAATTTTACATCAATCAGGCCGGTAATCCAGTAATCGTGTTTGACCGCTACACCATCGCCCCCGGCTTTATGGGCCAACAGCAATTTGAAATTGAGAAGGAATAGGTGGGGCGCAAGTCGGAATTTATATAAAAAAACCAGTGGTTTCTCATGTGATAACCACTGGTTTTTATACGCACTGCATCTATTTTTCTTGCAACTGTGCTGCTTGTTCCAATAAATGCTGCATCCATCGGGCCGCCCGCTGTTTTTCCTCTGGGAATTGGGTTTCATGGTGCTGTAGCTTTTTCTCTGCATCAAACAGGGTATTCCGATACTGACTGTAATCGGGAAATTGCAGGGTATCGCCAACGGCCAATACCTCGACAGGCCCGGCCAGCCGTTCCATATTACCTGCCAACTGCCGGTAAAGGCCATCATAAAAGCCGGTATCTGCCAGGTTCATAGTAAACACCAGGCCGAACACCACATCGCGCCGATAGTTGACCGTGCGCTCCTTATCATAATTTAAGCTGGGAAACCACAGCCGCTCCAACAGGGCCCGCATACCAGCGGTGATATCGCCAAAATAGATGGGCGAACCCAAAAGTACCACATCGGCGGCCAAAATTTGCTGTAATACCGGCGTTAAATCGTCCTTCAGCGCGCAACGGCCCAGGGAAAAGCCGCTGATATGCTTGCAGGCAAAGCAGCTACGGCAGCCGGTATAGTGTAAATCGTGCAGATGATATAATGCTGTGGCTGCGCCTTGGGCCTGGGCCTGTTCTAAGGCCGCTTGCAAAATACCAGCAGTATTCCACCCTTTGCGGGGACTTCCGTTTATTGCTACTACGTTCATGGAAAAACCTCCTCATCTGGCAAACCAAACGCCTGCGCCCAATTTATTTTTTATCGTACTTCCATTCTAAGAATTCATCGTAGGTGCCGACCTTGCTCAAAATGCCTTCCGGTTGGATTTCGATAATGCGATTGGCAATGGTTTGCACAAACTGATGGTCATGTGAGGCAAACAGCAGCACGCCCTTGAATTCGATTAGACCGTTGTTGACGGCAGTGATGGATTCCAAGTCCAGATGGTTGGTGGGCTGGTCGATAACCAGCACGTTGGCGCCGTACATCATCATTTTGCTCAGCATACAGCGCACTTTCTCGCCGCCGGATAATACATTGACCGGCTTCAGCACGTCGTCGCCGGAGAACAGCATGCGGCCCAGAAACCCACGCAGATAGGTTTCGGTGTGGTCTTTGGGCGTATACTGTTCCAGCCAGCGCAAGATGGACAAATCGCAATCGTTAAAATAGGCGCTGTTATCGTGGGGGAAATAGGACTGGCTGGTGCTGACGCCCCATTTGAAGCTGCCTGCGTCCGGCTCCAGCTCTCCCATCAGGATTTGAAACAGCGTGGTGGTAGCGATTTCGTTTTCGCCTACAAAGGCCACTTTTTCGCCCTTTTCGACGCGGAAAGACACATTGTTCAGCACCGGTACGCCGTCTACCGTTTTGCTCAAATTTTCTACCGTTAAAATTTCCTTGCCCGGCTCTCTGTCCATTTCAAAGCCCAGATAGGGGTATTTGCGGGACGATACCGGCAATTCTTCTACGGTGAGCTTATCCAGCAGCTTGCGGCGGGCGGTTGCCTGCTTGGCTTTGGATTTGTTGGCGGAAAACCGGGAAATAAAGCTCTGCAGTTCTTTGATTTTGTCCTCTTTTTTGCGGTTCTGGTCCCGCATCAGCTTCTGCATCAGTTGGCTGGATTCGTACCAGAAATCGTAGTTGCCAGTGTAAATTTTAATCTTTTTGTAGTCGATATCGACAATATGGGTGCAGACCATGTTTAGGAAGTGGCGGTCATGGGACACCACAATAACGGTGCCTTCATAGTCCATCAAAAATTCTTCCAGCCAGTTAATCGACTGGATATCCAGGTTGTTGGTAGGTTCGTCCAGCAGAATAATCTGCGGCTGACCGAACAATGCCTGCGCCAGCAGCACCTTTACCTTTTGCTTACCGTCCAGGGCGCTCATCATGGCATATTCGATGCCATTTTCCAACCCTAAGCCCTGCAGCAGCTTCAAAACCTCTGTTTCGGCTTCCCAACCGTTCAGCTCGGCAAATTCGCCTTCCAGCTCCGAGGCCAGAATACCGTCTTCCTCGCTGAAATCGGGCTTGGCATACAGCGCGTCCTTTTGCTGCATAATTTCATACAGACGGGCGTTGCCCATGATGACCGTATCCATCACGGTATAGCCATCGTAAGCGTAGTGGTCCTGCTTTAAGACCGACATGCGCACGTTGGCGGGAATGATGATTTCGCCGGTGGTAGGCTCCTTCATGCCCGATAAAATTTTTAAGAAGGTAGATTTTCCGGCGCCGTTGGCCCCAATAATACCGTAGCAGTTGCCAGGGGTAAATTTCAGGTTTACATCGGAAAATAGAGTGGTGCCGTCAAAGCTCAGGCTTACATTGTTTACAGTAATCATACATCCTCCTGTGATTTTACATGTATTCTTTGATTTTCTTTAAAAATTGCTGGTAGTTGTCGCCTTCCCGCAAATGCTCCGGACAATTTTTGCTGGTGAAATCGCCGTGCTGCTTCACATCAGAAATGCTCAAATGATAGCGTTTTAATAAGTCTGCCGCTAAATGGGCCGCGTTATCCACCGCCTGGTCGAAATTGCCGTCGGCGTTGACGCAAATTTCAATGCCGATGCCGCAGTCGTTGCCGCCGCCCTTGGCGCCTGAGTCGCTGGCATGGTAGCCCCGCTCCGAATCGGGCAGGTGGTGGTAGATTTGGTGATCGTCCACGGTGTAATGCCAGGATAAGGGAACGTCCTTTTGCTCCTCGCTGTGCAGATAGCGGTTGTGCATAGCGGCGTCGGCGCCCGCAGCCGGATTGCCCGTTTCGTGAATCACCAGCCATTTGATACG
>CABQBF010000064.1 GCA_902462325.1 uncultured Peptococcaceae bacterium | reverse complement strand
GTGTAATACCTTTTTCTGGCGGTTTATCTATGATATTTATTGCTCGTAACTTTATTCGCAAACTAAGAACGCCAGCCGAAGTATTACATCAGTATAATAATACATCACAGGGAGGGGCTGAATAGTTATGATGATTCCTGTTTTAATTATAGGTTTGTTACTATTTCTACTGTTAGGCATGCCTATTTATGTGTCTTTGGGATTGGGCTCTTTCGTAGCGTTGGAATTTTTTTCTGACGGTAATCCTATGTTGCTGATTCAGCGTTTCTTTGCTGGGATTGATACTTTTGGCTTGATGGCGTTACCATTCTTTATTTTGGCGGCCAATCTAATGGACACCGGCGGCTTATCCCGCCGCATCTTAAATGTGGCGCGCGGTCTGGTTGGCCACATCACTGGCGGTATGGCCATGACTACCCAACTGGCCAGTATGTTCTTTGGCGCGTTGTCCGGTTCCAGTCCGGCTACAGTAATGGCTATTGGGAAAATCATGAATCCAGAGCTGGAACGTTCCGGCTATCCCCGCTCCTTTATTTCCGGTTTGCTGGCCTCCTCTGGCTCCGTTTCACTGATTATTCCACCCAGTATCACATTAATTATTTATGCCGCCGCTGTGCCGAACGTTTCTGTAGGGAAATTGTTTATGGCTGGTTTAGGTGCTGGGATTGTATATGGTTTGGTTAGTATTATTTATATTTATTTTTATGCCCGTAAGAATCAGATCCCTCGCGATAAGAAGGTAAGCGGCCAAGAATTACTGCATTCCTTGATTGATGCAGCGTGGGCCTTAATGATTCCTGTTATCATTTTAGGCGGTATTTACGGCGGTTTCTGTACAGCTACGGAAGCAGCCGGTATTTCTGCTATTTATGCCGCTTTTGTTGGTCTGGTAGTTTATAAAGAATTGAATTGGAAAGGTGTTATGAATGCCTGTGCCGCTACGGCCCGTTCTTGTGGGGAAATTTTGGTACTGGTGGCCGCTGCTCAGGCGTTAGGCTGGATGCTGACCCGCGGACAGGTACCTCAAATGGTGACCACCTTTATTGCCGATAATATCACATCGAAAATTCTGTTCCTGTTGTTGGTTAACCTGGTGCTGCTGATAATGGGGATGTTTATGGAAGGTGTGGCCTCTATTATCATCGTAGCGCCGCTGATTTATCCGGCTGCGGTAGCTTTAGGCGTAGACCCAATTCATTTAGGTACCATTATGATTTCCAACTTGGCGATCGGTATGTTCACACCGCCCTTTGGCATGAATATTTTTGTCACCAGCTCTATTACCAAAGCAGATATGGTGGAAATGCTGCCAGGCATTATCCGGTTCTTTATCGTGGACGTTATCGCGTTGCTGTTGATTACCTATATCCCGCAGATTTCTCTGTTTTTGCCGAACCTGCTAAAATAGGATAGCGGGATTCTCGCTGTAAAAAGCGCAGAAAATTTATAACGAATATAAAAATACCTCCTGATGGTGTGCAAACGGCTTGCACCAGAAATCAGGGGGTGTTTTTGTATGGGAAAGAAACAGCAGCACAGCTAAAAAGTGCAGAAACGCGCTAATTCTTACAAAACTGTTAGAATTGTTTTTCTCACGGAAAGATTGTGGAAAGATTTATGTTGTAGAATGGGAGTATCAAAAGTAAACCTTTGAAAATGCTATTTTTATGGAGGTAGAAACGATGTCTATTTTACAGACCAAGGATTTGAAAAAAATTTACGGTAGCGGCGATAATGTGGTACATGCGTTGGCTGGTGTGGATTTAGCTGTAGAACCAGGGGAATTTGTGGCCATTGTAGGTACGTCTGGTTCGGGCAAGTCTACCCTGCTGCATATGCTGGGTGGACTGGACCGGCCCACTTCTGGCAGTGTGATGGTAGACGGGAAGGACATTTTTGCTTTAAAAGATGAAGAACTAACCATTTTCCGGCGGCGCAAAATCGGCTTTGTGTTTCAGAATTATAATCTGGTGCCGGTGCTTAGCGTGTATGAAAATATCGTATTACCTATTGAGTTGGATGGTAACGTACCTGATGTTCAATATGTACAGAACATTGTAGAAACATTGGGATTGCAGAGCAAACTCGGCAGCTTGCCCAATCAACTATCAGGCGGGCAACAACAGCGGGTAGCCATTGCCCGCGCCCTGTCCACGAAACCGGCTATCATCTTGGCCGATGAGCCTACAGGAAATCTGGACAGCAAAACCAGCCAGGATGTGTTGAGCTTGCTGAAAGTAACTAGCCAGAAATTCAGCCAGACCATTGTGATGATTACCCACAATGAAGAAATTGCCCAACTGGCCGACCGTATCATTCGCATCGAAGACGGCCGTATTGTGATGCGTTAGGAGGTGGCGGCCATGCAGGTAAAAAATCGCAGTTGTATTCGGCGGCTCAGCTGGAAAACGCTGGGTGCTGCCCGCACCCGCAATATCATCGCTATTTTAGCCATTGGGCTGACTACAATGCTGTTCACGGCATTGTTCACCATCGCTTTTTCGCTCAATGATTCTATTCAGGATAATAATTTCCGGCAGGTGGGCACTTGGAGTTATGGCGGTTTTAAATATTTGACCGAGCAGCAGTTCAACGAGTTGAAAGAGGATTCGCTCATCAAGGAATACGGTTTGCGTCGCGTTGTAGGTATACCAACGGAGATTCCTTTCAACAAATCCCATGTGGAGATTGGTTACAGTGATGCTAACAGCGCCCATTGGACGTATTGCGACCCCGTAGAGGGCCGTTTACCGCAGGAAGGCACTCAAGAAGCGGCTACCGATACGCGTGTTCTGAAGCTGTTGGGCGTGGAGCCTAAGCTAGGCACAGAGTTTACGATTCACTTTGAAGTAAACGATGTGCCTACTACGCAAACCTTTACGCTATGTGGTTGGTGGGAATATGATGACGCCATTGTAGCCAACCATGTGCTGATTCCACAAAGCAGAGTGGAGGATATCTTACAACAGTTGGAAGTAACGCCCTCCGGTACGTGTGGCACATGGAATGTAGATGTAATGCTGGAAAATTCCCTGCATATTGAGGAAGATCTCAACACCATTCTGACCAATCACGGGTATCAGAGCGAAAATTACAGTCAGACTAATTATATTGCAACCGGAGTAAACTGGGGCTACACTGGCGCGCAGCTAGATAGCAAGTTAGACCCTGCGGCGGTAGCAGCTATCGCAGTAATTCTGTTGATTATCATTTTTACCGGTTATCTGATTATCTATAATGTGTTTCAGATTTCTGTCACCAACGATATTCGCTTTTATGGATTGTTGAAAACCATTGGTACCACAGGACGGCAAATTAAACGTATTGTGCGGCAACAGGCGTTGTTATTATCCATAGCGGGTATTCCGACAGGCTTGCTGCTGGGTTATGGTTTAGGCTATGTGCTAACGCCGGTGATGATGGAGCAGCTAAACGGCGTAACCGCTAACCTGCGCTCGGCCAATCCGATGATCTTTATCGGTTCGGCGCTGTTTGCGCTGTTCACCGTATTGATTTCCTGCCATAAGCCAGGTCGTATGGCTGCCCGCGTATCGCCGGTGGAAGCGGTGCAATATACGGAAGGTGGTAAATCAAAAAGCCGCAAACAGCGCAAGCATCAATTTAGAAATCAACACGGCGCGTCGCTGTCCAGAATGGCTTGGGCGAATTTAGGCCGTAGCCGCAGTAAAACCGCTATAACAGTAGCCTCCTTATCGCTGGCTGTGGTACTGCTCAATTTAACGGTCACGTTCACCAACGGCTTTGATTTGGAGAAATATTTGTCTAATCACACCGTTTCTGATTTTATAGTGGCAGAGGCCGGCTATTTTCAAGTTAGCAGCGGATTTTTTGAAACGGAGCGAGCCTTACCTGAAACTGTAATTGACCAGATCAACGAGCAAGGCGGTGTAGAAGCTGGCGGACGGATTTATGGGCAAACATCGGCTGTACAGGAATTTGTAACAGAAGACTATTTTCGCAACCGATATAGCCGTTGGACAGATGAGGCCTATATGGACCAATATGTAGCCTCACAGGAAAAGAACGAGGCCGGTTTACTTGCCGATGGCGTGCAGCTTTACGGCATGGAGCGCTATGCGTTAGAGAAATTGACGTTGCTAGAGGGCGATATCAGCAAGTTGTTTGAACCGGGCAGCCGCTGCATTGCCGCCGTCTATGGGTACGATGATTACGGTAAGCCTTATCTAGACAGTCACTGGGCAAAATTAGGCGATATTATCACTTTGCGATATGTAGAAGAATACGAATGCTATGACCCGGAAACTGGAGCCATTCTCAGCGATGCAGAAATTGAGGCCGGAGCTGCTTATGAGCGGCGAGCCAAGGTATATCGGGATGTACAGTACGAGATAGCAGCTTTAGTGGGCGTTCCCACCGCACTGAGTTATCGTTACTACAGCTATGACCAGTTTGTGTTGAATGACCAGACCTTTGTGCAGGACAGTGGTACCAGCAGCATCATGCAATATTGCTTTGATACTACGCAGGCAGGCAATGGGCCAATGGAAACCTTCCTGCATGATTTCACCAACAATCAGCAACCCCAGTATGATTACGAAAGCAAGGCCACCTATACCGAAGAATTTCAGGCGCTACGCTCCATGTTCTTGATTTTTGGCGGTGCGTTGAGCTTGATCATTGGTTTAGTCGGAGTGTTAAACTTTCTTAATGCCATTTTAACCGGTATTTTAGTACGGCGGCGGGAATTTGCTGTGCTGCAGTCTATCGGCATGACAGGCAAGCAGCTCAAAACTATGCTGGTGTGGGAAGGTATTTACTATGCGTTAGCCGCTGTGCTGGTATCCCTTGCATTGAGCATTGCCGTCGGGCCGGTGTGTTCCGTTGCGTTAAACAGCATGTTCTGGTTCTTTACCTATCACTTTACCTTGAGACCGATATTGTGTATCGCGCCTATTTTTCTAACCTTAGGCGCGGGCTTGCCGCTATTCGTTTACAGTGCCGTAGCCAAACATTCTATTGTAGAACGGCTGCGGCAGATAGAGTAAAGAGCGGTATCAGGTAAGGCGCTCCTGTTTATCAGATTTTTACTGAAAAAGTATAAAACGTGACTGCCGCACGGTTTCTTCCATGGCCGTCTCACATGAAAGCTTGTTAGAAAAGGCTTGTATTGTAAGATGTTTTATATTTGCAATATAGGCCCTTTCGTTTGTTGAGATGTTAGTCCAGCATGACACTATACATGACAACATGCTCTGTGTTTGAAAGCTCCTCATGATCTTTGCCTAAAAATGTAGTGAATAGCAAAAAAATTGATGGATTGTAAAAAACGCAAAGTACTATTGCGCCACTAGGAAAAATGAGCTAAAATAACTATCAATAGTGAAAGGAGTCGGTAGAAATGATTATTATTTTAAAGCAAGGCGCCAACGCAGAACAGGTGCAGCAGATTTCCCAATGGATTGAAAGCAATGCCAATGTGCAGGTAAACCCCATTGTTGGTTCGATGACCACCATTTTGGGTTTGGTTGGCGATACCAGCAGTGTTGATATGGGATTAATCCGTTCCAATGAATTGGTTGAGGATGTAAAACGCGTATCGGAGCCGTATAAAAAGGCTAATCGTAAATTCCATCCTGATGACACCGTGATTGAAATCGGCGAACAAAAGCTGGGCGGCGGATATTTCCAGGTAATTGCCGGTCCTTGCTCGGTAGAATCAGAAGAACAAATTTTAGAAGTAGCGCGGTCTGTAAATGCCGCTGGAGCTAAAATGCTGCGGGGCGGCGCTTTTAAACCCAGAACATCGCCATATTCCTTCCAAGGGATGCGGGCAGAAGGCTTGGAGCTGCTGCTAGAAGCCAAAAAAGAAACAGGTATGCCGATTGTTTCCGAATTGATGAGTCTGGCTCATTTTGATTTGTTCGAGGATGTGGACGTTATTCAGATTGGCGCCCGCAATATGCAGAACTTTGAATTATTGAAGGAACTGGGCCACTGCAATAAGACCATCTTATTAAAACGGGGTTTGGCCAATACCATTGAAGAACTGTTAATGAGCGCGGAATATATCATGTCCGGCGGCAATGAAAACATTATTCTGTGTGAACGGGGAATTCGTACCTTTGAAACCTATACCAGAAATACTTTAGATTTATCAGCCATTCCGCTGATTAAAAAATATTCCCATCTGCCAGTAGTGGTAGACCCAAGCCATGCAACCGGCCACGCATGGATGGTACCCACTATGGCCAAAGCAGCCATTGCAGCCGGAGCCGACGGTTTGCTGATTGAAGTACACAACAATCCATGTAAAGCCAAATGTGACGGCGCCCAATCGTTAAATTGCGAAGAATTCACCAATTTGATGGCGGATTTGAAAAAACGTGTAGAATTTGAAGGCAAAGTGCTGTAATAGAATTTGCTAGGAAAAAGAGAAAGCCTTTTTGATGGAAGAACATCAAAGAGGCTTTTTGCTGTAAATGGCAGGTTTTCTTAAAATAAGCATATACGTTCCTTGCGCCAAAAGCGCAGCAAGCGGAAATAAAACGAGGACTAGCGTCATACCCACAATGACTCGCTAGTCCTCTAACACACCCCCTGAGCAATGCCATGCGGCAGCTCATATAGTAATTATAGTTTAACATCACAGTTTGCTGGCGCGCTTTTCTGCGCCGCTGTGTCAAGGGATTTGGAAATATTTGCTTTGAAAGAAATCTCAGGGCTGTTCTGTTGGTAAGCGGCAGGACAGTCCTTTTTATTGTTTTAATAAAACAAATACTGATTGTGCTTGCTTACCGTTTCCTGCTGTTCCAATTTACGGTCGTCTTCATTCATTTTCCGGGCAATATCCTGATATAACTTACGAATTAACTCGATGGTTAATGTGGAGGCTTTCGGCAACGTATTACGGGACGAATAGGCGATGTAGGTAGTTAAAGACACATCAGCGTCGGACAAGGGAACAGGGATAATCATGCCAGCATTGACATAAATATCATCATAGGCCATCAGACGGGGCAGCATGGCGTAAGCCAAACCTTTGGAAACAGCTTTTTTAATGCTGGCCCGGTCGGTGAAGCTGTAATAATTTTTTGCGTATTTATTGCTGTCGGGCTGAAAGCATTCATAGCTTTCCATCATCACATAATCATTGAAAAAGGCCGGAATATCATTTTCCAAATCCTCCATGCAGACGCTGCTTTTACGAGCCAGTGGATGATTGCGATGCAGAAAGCAATACATTTTATCATCAAAAACTGGCTCAATAATGATATTATTTTTGGCAGCTTCCTGAAAAATCTGCTCTTTGGTGCTGGGAGAATAGGTGCCGATGGCCAAATCAGCAGTGCCGGAAATAAGGGCGGGCAGGATTTTGCAGGGCCGCAGCTCAATAATATTGGCATTGATATGAGGATAGTCTTTTTTCAGCGCCTGAATTAAATTAATCATCAGGGCATTGCAAAATACGGGCACGGCGGCCAGATTGAGATTGGTGACAGTGTCATTGTCTGGATTGGACAACTCTTTTACCTGCTCCAGTTGCCGCACGATTTCCTCAGCAATTTTCAGCAGCAACTCGCCTTTATCGGTCAGCGCCACACCAGAGGCGGAGCGTTTGAAAATTTGAAAGCCCAATTCGTCTTCCAGATTTTGAATAGCCGTGCTGAGCGATGGTTGAGTAACATACAATTTTTTCGAGGCCTTAGACATAGACTTGCAACGGGCAATTTCTACAATGTATTGAAAATGTTCTAAACGCAACGGAGTTCCTCCTTTTTCTTTATCTCCAAGAAACACACAGGCAGGGTTCCTGCTGTTAAATATATTTCTATAGCAACTATTATTTATTATAAAGTTTTATCGAAGAAAATACAATTACAAAAAAGCCTCATTGACAACAACAATGGGGGGTATAAGAATTCAGAAATTGGCAAAATCAAAATAATCATTATAATTATCATTAAGAACAGAAATATTTATACAGTTGCCAATAGCGCCGTATCGATCATTTTGTTCAAAGCTGTGTGATTGCAACAAGTTGTACATATTTTTTGCAAAGGAGAGAATTTTTATGGAAACCATTACTTATGAAAAGCTGCCTCATATTGTAGAGCGGCAGTATGCGGCAGAACAGGCTTTTCTAGCCGAATTTGAAGCAGGCGCTTACACTTTGACCAGCCCTCTGGTAAAGCTGAACCCTTATGAATTTTGCCCGCTGACCGCAGTCATTTTATTTGAAACACCGGCAGCCAGCGAAGCAACCATTACCGTGCTGGGCAAAGAGCCAGCCGGCAACATCAGTCACACCTTCCCCGCTGCCAAGAAACACATTCTGCCTATCTATGGTTTATATGCCGATTATGAAAATACGGTGGAAATTGTTTTGGCTAACGGCGAAAGAAGCACCGTCAAAATTCAAACGGAACCGTTGATGAATGGCGTGCCACTGGCCACCAAAATGGAAACAACCAAAGAATATCTGGGCGACAATCTGATTTTCCTGACAGCAGCTATGCGTTCCATGCCTGTTGCTTATGACTATAAAGGCGATTTGCGTTGGTACGCCAGCGTAAACTTTGCTTTCGACTTAAAACGGATGCCCAACGGTCATATTTTAATCGGGACCGAACGTCTGGTGAAAATGCCTTACTTCACCACCGGTATTTATGAAATGGCCTTCAGCGGTAAAGTATTTAAAGAATATCAAAGCCCGATCGGCGGCTATCACCACGACCAGTTTGTAATGGAAGACGGCAACATTTTGATGCTGACCTTCGATATGTACTCCGGCACAGTAGAAGACGTTTGCGTATTGCTGGACAAAAATACCGGCGAAGTGCTGCGCAAGTGGGATTACAAGGATGTGCTGCCCCAATATCCAACCGCCGGCTCCGGCAGTCAGGACGCCCACGACTGGTTCCACAACAATGCCGTTTGGTACGATAAGAAAACCAATACCATCACGCTGTCCGGCCGTCATCAAGACGCAGTGATCAATTTGGATTATGAGCTGGACGAAAACGGCAAATGCAAGTTGAACTGGATTTTAGGCGATCCGGAAATGTGGCCGGAAGCTATGCAGAAATATTTCTTTAAGCCGGTAGGCGACTTGAGTAAATTTGATTGGCAGTATGAACAGCATGCCTGCGTAGTTCTGCCGGACGGCGACATTATGCTGTTTGATAATGGCCATTTTCGTTCTAAAAATCCAGAAAAACGAATTCCAAATCATGAAAACTTCTCCCGCGGCGTGCGCTACAGAATCGACACTGAAAAAATGGAAATCGAACAGATTTGGCAGTATGGGAAAGAACGGGGAGCCGACTTCTTCTCTCCCTATATCTGTAATGTAGAATATTATAATGAAGGCCACTATATGGTACACTCTGGCGGTATTGGTTACGAAGACGGGAAACCATGTGACGGCTTTGCCGTTATGGATGCCATGGACCCAGTAAAGAGCAAAGAACATACCTATACCTTTAACTCCATTACCACAGAGCTGGTGGATGATGAACTGAAATTGGAATTACACGTACCAGCAAATCTGTATCGTGCAGAAAAACTGCCGTTGTATTATGCAGGAGAAACCATCGAGCTGGGCAAAGGCGTTGTGCTGGGCGGCTTGATTGAAACCAAAGCAACCAAAATGAAAGTAAAAGCCGAAGAAACCGGACAACTATTGCCAGCAGAATTCAAGGCTAAAATTGTAGAAGAAGACGATCGCATTCTGATCAACGGCTTCTTTGAAGAAAACACCATTGACCAGGTGCTGTTAATCGACGAAGCCGGCGAAGTAAAACGGTACGAAATCAACACTGTTCCGCAGCATTTCCAGGCTATGTGCGTAGGAACCTTCCAGAAAGCTGACAGCCGTGAAGTAGACACCTTTATCAATAAAACCGGTTTGTCCGGTAAGTATCAGGTAAAAGTGCTGGCGCAGATGGGGGAAGATGAGTATGCAATCTATGAAACCGGCGTTGTTGTAACATGCTAGCTTGTTAAATTTTCCGCTGGCGTCGTTGTTTTGCAAACAGCTAGCTCGCATACTTCATACTTGTTATACTAGAATTTTCCTACGTCACTAGGCTAGCGGTTTATGTGATGAGCTGGAAAAACACATCCACTCCACCACACACGCCAACTGCTGTGGTCATTTGGAATGGCTGCGGTAAAAATTTTAAATGAAATGATAAAGATATTCTTAATTTTTTAGGGGGACTTACAAATGGGAACACCAAGCGTTTATCCAATGGGGACTACAATCTATGATCCAGAAAAAGCATGGAGCGGTTATACGCTGATGCCAGTGCCAAAGGTTGGCGCAGTTTTAATCGACATGAACGGAAATGTGGTAAAGGTATGGAAAAATCTGCAAGGCTTTCCGAATAAGCTGTTGCCTGGCGGCCAGGTGATGGGTTCTCTGGGGTTGCGGGAACCCCAATTCGCGTATCAGGACCAGACTGACGTGGTTCAGGTAGACTGGGACGGCAAGGTTGTATGGAAATTCAACAAAAAAGAATACATCGAGGATGAAGGCCAGGAACCACAGTGGATGGCCCGTCAGCACCACGATTATCAGCGGGAAGGCAATCCAGTTGGCTACTATGTGCCAGGGATGGAATGTAAAACCAACAGCGGTAATACACTGATTCTGTGTCATGAAGATGTTTACAAAAAACGGATTTCCGACAAACGTTTATTAGACGACGTGGTTATCGAAGTAGACTGGGAAGGGAATATCGTTTGGGAATGGCATGTGAGCGACCATTTTAACGAGTTGGGCTTCAGTGAAATCGCCAAGAGTGCGTTGTTCCGTAACCCGAACAACCATCCAAACGGCGGCGGTCAGGCGGACTGGATGCACATCAACTCCATGAGCGTGCTGGGGCCGAACCATTGGTATGAGGAAGGCGATGAACGGTTCCACCCAGACAACATTATTTTTGACGCTCGCGAATCCAATATCATGGGAATTATTAGCAAGGAAACAGGCAAGATTGTATGGCAGATTGGACCAGACTTCACCACCAAAGAGCTGCGCGCTATGGGACAGATTATCGGGCAGCATCATTGCCATATGATTCCAAAGGGACTGCCGGGCGAAGGCAATATTTTAATGTTTGATAATGGCGGCTGGGCCGGTTATGGGATACCGGATAACTGCTCTAAGGATGGTACCAAGCAATGCAAGCGTGACTACAGCCGCGCCATTGAAATTGACCCTACTACATTGAAGGTTGTATGGGAATTTACCGGTGCCAAAATGAATCCTGGCGATATGGGGATGGGCCCGTTGACCAACAACACCAGATTTTATAGCCAGCTGATTAGCTCTGCACAGCGTTTGCCGAACGGCAACACGCTGATTACCGAGGGTTGCTTCGCAAGAATTTTTGAAGTAACCGCCGATAAAGAAGTAGTTTGGGAATATCAGGCCCCATTCAATGTAGAAGGCCTGTTCATCTATCGTGCATATCGGTATCCGTACAGCTATGTACCGCAGCTGCCGATGCCGGAAGAAATTCCTGTTGCTAAGCTGGATAACTGGACCTTCCGTGTACCGGGCGCTGCCGAAGGGATGCTGCAGAATGAAACTCTGGTGGAAGAAGCCTTTGGCTATGGCGCCAAAATGGACGCTTGCGTAACCGAGGACGGCGACGATACGGAATATTCCCCATTATAATCGTTAACTGTTAAGCAGGCGCTGAAGTAGCTACAATAAAATGACGGCTGTCGTAAAATTTTTTGCGGCAGCCAATTTTTTTCATATAAAAGATTGTCGCTACTAAAAGAATGATGATATAATTTGAAAGATAGCATGACATATAGTAATATTGCAGAGAGGAGTTCCTTTTGACTATGGATACAAGACAGAACATTACAAAACAAAAATTTTTAGGAATGAAGGGGCTGGTGGCATTTATCACGTTAATGAATATGTTTATTCCTCTTTCTACCGATTTGTATTTGCCGGCGTTGCCAACAATGAGTACATATTTTAATGTATCTACTACCTTAACCAATTTAACTCTGGTTAGTTTTTTCTTCTTTTATGCAGTAGGGACATTGTTGTGGGGGCCTATGAGCGATAAATATGGCCGTAAAAAAATTCTGCTGATTGGCAATCTCTTGTATGTAACTGCCAGCGCTATCTGCGCGGCATCTTTTCATGTATATATGATGATTGCTGCCCGCATTGTGCAGGGCATTGGCGCTGGCGCTATTACTGCTGTTTCTATGGCCTTGATTAAAGATTGTTTTTCTGGTAAACAGCGGGAAAATATTTTGGCTATTGTGCAGTCGGTGGCAGGGTTAGCCCCTATGATTGCACCGGTATTAGGCGCTATTTTACTGCAATTCACCGATTGGCGCGGTTCTTTTCAGGTATTAACGGTGGTGGGCTTACTCTGCCTGTTGCTAACGTGCTTATATCAGGAAACTTTATCCAGCGAAGACCGTTATGAAGGCACTGTAGTTGGTTCTTTAGGCCGTTTGGTTACCGTCGGAAAGAACGTCGGTTTTTTAGTGCCTTGCGTTATTTTCTCCTTATATAATTTATCTTTTATGGGCTATATTGCAATATCTTCCTATATTTATGTAGATAATTTCGGCCTTACCGAGCAGATGTACAGTTATTTCTTTGCCGCTAACGCAGCCTTATCCATGATTGGACCTATGTTATATGTGCGGTTTATGACCGGCTTCAACAAGAAAAAATTTGCCATGACCTGTTTTGCTATCTATGCCTTGTGCGGGGTCTTTCTCATTTTGCTGGGCGAAAAAGCGCCTGTTTTATTCTGGCTGGGCTTTGCGCCGTTCTCGTTAGCAGGCACTATTTCCCGTCCTTTCGGTACCAATATCATGCTGGATCAGCAAAGCGGCGATACCGGCTCCGCTTCCTCGCTGATTAACGGTATTTCCACCATCTTCGGCAGCATCGGCATGATATGCGCTTCCATGTGGAGTAACATTGTAGGCGGTTTAGGCATTATGATTTGCACAACCGGCATTGTCAGCATTATCGGTTGGACGTTGTTGATGCGTTCCGCTGTGCCCTGCCGCGGTGTGAAGTAAGAATACAATATGTTTCACGTTTGTACATTAGTCAATGATGTGAGACTGAAAAAATGAAAAAGTTCAAAGTATAATAGAATGATTTTGCTGATGCAGGGAAGGCGGAGCCTTCCCTGCATCAGCAAAATTGGGCGGTCTCTAACGCCTCCCGTTTCTGCACAGGCGACATCCATCCAAGCACAGGCATAGGA
>CABQBF010000063.1 GCA_902462325.1 uncultured Peptococcaceae bacterium | reverse complement strand
TAATTTATGATGGTCGTTAAATCTTCTTTTTCCGTATCAATTGACATATCAGAGAATTTTCCATCGCTTTTGCCAAAAATCGCACCGCCGCAAAAATCATATGTATAGACTACATATCCCTCTATTGCCAATGCTATTGCATATTTTTTCATAATTTTTTGATTCATTAAAAATGCATGACTCATAATTATTGGAATCCCATTATTTTTTTCGTATTTATATTCAACTCCTTTAATCATGAATTTGTTTCTATAACAGGCAAACTGCTTTTTTTGAACTTTTGTCATGAAATCATCCCCTATAACTGCTAATATATTGATTCCTATTTGTTTCTTAGACATTGCAAATTTTATCACAGATTTGTGAAAAAATCTATTGCGCAACTAGGAAAAGAATGCGATATGAGTATCCCATACCGCTTCCGAAGTGTGATTATGCGTAAATTAAGTTTATATTAACAATTTCTCCTGCTCTTGTCCGTATATTATTCATTGCGCCAATTCAAGCTATTTGGTTGGTACTTTTGAGTTCTTCCGTTATGCCTTCTTTTTCGGCAAGCTGCTTTACCAGCCGAAAGAGCAACTGCTTTGCCTGCTCGTTTATGTCGGCAAGATAGCTGTTGAATTTGCCGTTTATCAATAGATTAACATAGAACAGCTGGTTATACTCCTTGATATACCGCAAGTGCCGCTGCCCCTATACCCCAATGGGCTTTTCTTCTTCGGGTGGCAAGGTAAGGCACGGTAGATAATATTCGCCCTGCAACTGATACCACAGACCATTGCTTTCGTCATAGATGTACTTATCCATTGTGTAATTCTCCGTTTATGATTTGAATTTTTCCCACAATGCAATCACTCTGGCTGATTACAAAGCCGAAGGGAGAAGCTACTTCCTTATGTAGCCTCTCCTTTTCAGAATTTTTTTCTTTTCGTGGTTGAGCAGATGAAGAAAATTGGAGCCGCTTCTTTTTTGTTGCGTTATTTGATGAATTTCCGTTACATTGCTCTTGACAGATTGTGCATATTGTATATAATGAATATATACAATATAGCATGAGGTGCACATCATGAACATTATTATTAGCAATCAGGGCAGTCAGCCCATTTATGAGCAGATTGCCAATCAGGTAAAAGCATTGATTATCAGCGGTGCGCTGAAAGAAGGCGATATGCTGCCGTCTATGCGGCTGTTGGCCAAAGAACTGCGTATCAGTGTGATTACGACAAAGCGCGCTTATGAAGAACTGGAACGAGAGGGTTTTATCATTTCGCAAACCGGTAAAGGCAGTTTTGTAGCAGGCACCAACACAGAGCTGGTAAGAGAAGCACAGTTGCAAAAGATTGAGCAGCAATTAACGCAAGCGGTGGAAACGGCGCGAATGAGCAATGTGTCGCTGGAGGAATTGCAGGAAATGCTGTCGCTGCTTTATGGAGGAGAAGAATCATGACATATGCATTAGAGTTGAAACATGTAAGCAAAGTGTATGAAAACTTTGCGCTGCAGAATATTTCCTTGACCTTGCCCAGAGGCTGTATTATGGGACTGATTGGGGAAAACGGCGCGGGCAAGAGCACTACGCTGAAGCTTTTGTTAAATTTAATCAAGCGGGATGACGGCGAAATAACTGTGCTGGACAGTCCGGCAGAAATTTTTTCTGTACAGCGCAATGCAGCCATCGGCGTTGTGATGGATGAGTGTCATATTCCCGATATGCTGCATGTGAAGCAGGTCAACCAGGTTATGAAGGAGATTTACTTTAATTGGGAGGAAGATACCTTTTTTGCCTTAACCCAACAGTTTGGACTGCCGGAAAAAGCGAAAATCAAAACCTATTCCCGCGGCATGAAGATGAAATTGTCCATCGCTGTGGCTTTGAGCCACAACGCCCAGCTTTTAATTTTAGACGAAGCCACCAGCGGTTTAGACCCAGTGGTGCGCGATGAAATTTTAGATTTATTCCTAGAGTTTATGCAGGATGAAACCCATGCCATTCTGATTGCCTCCCATATCACCAGCGATTTGGGAAAAATTTGCGACTATATTACCTATATTCACAAGGGCCATATTGAGCTGAGTATGGAAAAAGACCGGCTGCTGGAAGAATACGGCATCTTCAAAGGCAGCGAAGAGCAGCTACAGGAGTTGCCTGCCGACGCAGTGCTGCGGGTGCGCCGTAATCCGTTCAGCGTGGAGGCGCTGGTGAAACGGGAGCAAATCCATTCCAGCATTCTGTTGGAGCGGCCCACGCTGGAAGCCATTATGCTGTTTTTTAACAAAGGAAGTCAACTGGAAAGGACGGTTCTGTCATGAAAGGATTATTGCGAAAAGATTTGTATGCCTTAAGAAATACCTTCGGTATTTTAGCCGTCTTTATGCTGGTGTATGCGGCAATTGGTTATGTCGGCAATAACGCCAGCATGCTGACCGCTGTGGCGGCTGTGATCGTTATGGTGCTGCCGTCCAATTCCATCTCTTACGATGAGTTTTATCATTGGGACCGTTATGTGCTGACCATGCCGGTATCGCGCAAGATGGTGGTGCAGAGTAAATATGCGCTGTGCGTCCTGTTATCCTGTTTTATGCTGCTGGTGGGTGCCGCATTTACTTTACTGTTAGGCAGCAGCTTTGTCGATGCATTTTTTGGTACCTTGTGTGTAGCGGCGATGTCCTTGATTATTTCCGCGCTGGCGCTGCCTTGTATGTTCAAATGGGGCGCGCAGCGGGGCCGTTTGATTTTAATTTTAATCTGCGGCGCTGCTGGCGCGGTGTTGGGCATTTTACTTATTAGCGTTAGTTTTGGCAATTTGGGCGAATCGGTCGGTGGGCTGATGCCGGGAGAAGGGCAGCATAGCGGAGCTTTGACGGCCGGTATGCTGACAGCAGGTCTTTTGCTGCTTACGGCTATTATCACCGTTATTTCTTACCGTATAGCCTGTGGTATCTATGAGAAAAAAGAGTTCTAAAGGGGATGGGATAGTGCTGGCCTTACTCAAACACGATTTGCGCATCATGCGCTCCTATCTGCTTATTCTTGCAGTGATGGTTTGTCTTTATGCATGGTTGCTGCGCTTTGACAAATTGCTTGTGACGACTACAAGCATGGCGGTTATCTTGTCGCTGTATATTGGCTTTTTGGAAAGTCTGTTGGCTGTGGAGCGGAATTGCCGCTGGGATCGATACGTGCTGACCATGCCCATTGCCCGCGAAACCGTGGTGCGGGAAAAATATTGTCTGATGCTGCTGGCAGCCTTTCTCCCCTGTCTGGCTGGTATGTGTATGGACGGTTTGTTCTATGGCGGCGCACATCTTTTTATTCAGATGTTTTTGCTGGTTTCTTGCGGCCTGTTGTTAAGTTTCATTGGGCCAATCTATCTTAAAAAAGCGAATACGGGAAAATCGGCGCTGGCTGTTACAGTGATGATGGTTCTGTGCGGTTTGGCGGCCGGTGGCCTCAGTGTGCAGGAGGTATGGTTTGCTTGGCGCTGGCTTGTGTTGGCCCTGTTAAGCATTATCACAATCGCGGCCTTGTTGGCGTCCTATCATATATCTTTGCGGATTTATCAAGACAAAGAGTTTTAAGAGGGATTGGCAAAGGCAGAATGTTTCACGTGAAACAATAGGAAAAAGTCCATATCAGCTGGCAAGTAAACATATGGCGGCAATGGCAGTTTCACAGGAAGGGCCATGAAAAAATTTTGGTATCGCCTTTGCGGGGGCGGCGTGTTATAATAGATAGCAATAAAAGCCATAAAAGACAGCGAAAGCACAACAGACAAAGAGCGTTGAAGAATATGGAGAAAGCGGAGGCAGAGAGCATGGTTAAACATATTGTGATGTTTCAATTTCGGGAGCAGATTTCACCGGACGAGCGGCAGCAAAAAGGGCAAGAAGTGAAAACGCGCACGGAAGCGTTGGTGAATATTATTCCAGGTATTCAGTCGTTGCAGGTGCAGCTTGTGCCTGTTGGCACAAGTACCCATGATATTTTGTTGGAAGGGCTGTTTGACAGTCAGGAAAGTTTGATGCAATATCAGACCCATCCTGCACATATGTCCATCGGCGACGTACTGAAGCAGGTAGGACAATGTCGCGCTTGCTTTGACTATGAGGTTTAGAAATGGCTTCAATAAGGGAAATTTGTAATAATAAAAAAAGTTTTTATTAAAAATTGTTGTCAAAAAAAAGAGAATGGCGTACAATAAAGACAGCAAAGTTGTGAAGTGATTCGCATAAGTCGATAAACCAATCAAACACACACAAACCGACTGGCTTTGCTAATAGATGCTTTGAGGGTTTTTCCCTGAAGCATCTTTTTTTTTCGTCTGCTTTCGTGTAGAATGGTAAATATCATGCTATAAGAAATGAGGCTATCTTATGAAACGAAATTTTAAACGGGTAATGGCTGTTCACGACCTGTCTGGCTTGGGCCGTTCGTCGCTGATGGCAGTAACGCCGGTGCTGTCCGTGATGGGTGTGCAGGTTTGTCCAGTGCCGACTGCGGTGCTGTCTAGCCAAACCAGTGGCTTTACCGATTATACATTTGTTGACCTAACCGATACCATGCCTGCTTATCTGCAGCACTGGAAAAACTTGCAGATGGATTTTGACTGCATCTACAGCGGCTTTTTGGGGTCTGCCCAGCAAATAGATATCATGGAGCAGGCGTTGCAGGACTTTGACGGTGAAAATACTCTGGTTGTGATTGACCCGGTTTTAGGTGATGACGGCGCTTTATATGATACCATGGATCAAAAGATGGTAAAGCGTATGCAGCGGCTCATTGGAAAGGCCGATATTATCACGCCCAATATGACGGAGGTAAAGCTGTTATTGAATTTGCCGCCTGACGCCAATTTATTTGCTGAGCATCTTCCCCATTTGCTGCCTATGCTAGCTGCCAAAGGGCCGGAGAATATTGTGGTTACCGGTGTGCATAAAAAAAGCGGGGGCCGTTGTGTTTGTTATTATCACAAAACTGATCAGCAATACCAACAAATTGATTATATCGAGCTGCCAATTTCTTATCCAGGTACCGGCGACATTTTTGCCGCAGTATTGATTGGCGGATTGCTGCAGGGACGCACCTTGCCGGAAAGTATTCAGCTTTCTGCCGATTTTATCTGCCATACGGTAGCCGACGCCATGCAAGCTGGGGAACCGGTTCGGGACGGCGTGCAGCTAGAGAAAAATTTGTACCGATTGTTGCCCAACGACACAGAAACGAGCCAATAAAAATTGTTTCACGTGAAACATTTGCAAATGTTGTATGGTTGCATCGTCGTTCTTGTGTCAGCATAAGGACTGCGGCATGCATAAAATCGGATTGTTTTACGCACCCTATCCAAAAACGGATAGGGGTTTTCTTTATGAAACGATTTCGCGAAGAACAGCTTTTGCCGGTGGCCTTAGCTTGTGGCGTTTTGCTGATGATGGGCTGGTTTACCTTAACCAGCGCCCAGCAGCATGGGCAAGCGCCGGTTGGCAGTGATTTTACAGAAGCCAGCGTTCCGGTGTTGATGTATCATCATTTGCTGCCGCAGGAAGATTTGACAGGGTTATTTGCCGATAACAATGTAGCCGTCAGTGTGGAGCAATTCCGGCAGGATTTAACTACGTTGAAAGAGCAGGGCTATCAGACGATTAGTTTGCGTCAGCTCAGCGCCTTTGTGCAGGATGGCGCAGAATTGCCCGGTAAGTGTGTGTTGATTACTTTCGACGATGGCTATTTGAGCAATAAAATTTACGCCCAGCCTATTTTAGAGGAATTGGGCTATACGGCTGTGATTTTTGCTTTAACCGGCTGGATAGAGGAACATCCGCAGACGTTTCATCCCAAAGGGCTGCAATATCTCAGTTGGCCGGAGATTGGTGAAATGAAAAGCACCTTCCAATTTGCCAGCCATACCGACAATTTGCACGATTTATCCTGGAATGGCAAGGGCAAGCTGACAACGGTGTCCGATGCAGAATTAACCGCTGACTTAAATCGCTCGATTAAGAAATTGCAGGGCACCCAATATTTTTCCTATCCTTACGGTCATTATACCGACAGCGCCCGCAAGATTTTAGCGCAGCAGGGGATCGACTTGGCTTTTACCGTGGAGCCTGTCAATGTGCGGGCCGGTGATGATCCGCTCACCTTAGGCCGTTGGGATATGTATCAGTATAGCATAGAAGATGTGTTAGCGCAGCGGCGCAAATAGAAATGTTTGCGCAGTCTGCGCTTTTTTGCGCCTTGTGGTGATACAGGCGGTATTATATAATAGATGGTGAGAAAATAACAAGGGAAAAATGACTTATGAAAGGACTGCGAAAATGAATTTTTTATTTGCGGCTGTATTTTTGTAGGCAACATAAAATAATTGGGCTGGCAGGCAATTCCTTTCTTTGCCGCCAGCAGGTTTTGTGATACAATGAAAGATATTGTGATGGGATCAAGATACAGAATATTTTTATAGGGATATCAATTTTGTCTGACAGGTGGTGAAGTCCTCATGCGTTTGCGAACGTTGCGAATATGGAAACGCTTTAAGCCCTTGTGGCTGTTTTTGCTGGGCTGGGCGGCGTTCAGCGCTGTCATGCTTGTGCTGGTGGGCTACCATCTTTTTGACTGGCGCGGCGGTTTGCCCAAAGCGGATGTGGCCAGCAGTCAGACGATTGTCGCAGAGGATGTGCGGGCCGTAGCGATTCGCGCTGAGGGCGTTACAGTAGAAGTCGGCTCCAGCTACGACATCCGGCAAATTCAAGTGCAGCTTTATGGGACAGGCTATGTCAATCAGAAAGCCAGCTGGCAGATAGATGAGGCAGGCAGGCTGACCATCCGGCTAGACCGGTATCCCATTACAGCCAACGCTTATGGCAGCCGTTATGAGGACGAGCTGACCATGCGCATTTTGCTGCCGAAAAAAAGTTACGATGAAATTTCCATCACAGGCGACCGGCTGCACGCGGCGTTTTATCAGTGCAGAGGAAAGCAACTGACCGCCGATGTGGCTTACGGCGCCATTGCATTGCAGAAAGCCGATTTGCAAAAAGCCGATTTATACAGCAACACCTCCACCATTGACATTCAGCGCAGCCGGATACAGTATCTGAATATTGAAAATACCAATGGCCATACCAATTTGCTGGATAATCAGTTGCGTTACTGGAAGTATTACAGCAAAGCCGGTGATTTGAACGCCTTTGTGGGAAAAATACAAGGCGTTTGGGAGTTGAACAGCCGTTGGGGCGATATCTATGTGGGCACAAAAAAATGGCACACCAATTTACTGCTGGATTTACACAGCGATACCGGCATGGTGACGGCATCCAGCAAAAAGAAGCCGTGGAAGAAAACCATCCCCGAAGCGCTGACCGCCCATGATTTATTATTGCTGGAGGGACGGGGCGAAAATATGCTGCTGATTAACAGCGAAACGGGTGATATTACGCTGGATACGGTGAAATTTGCCCAGTAAAAAAAGAATTGCAGGCTGCAGAATACGCTGTCCGTGCAATTCTTTTTTATTTATGTTTCCCGCATTTTATTGTCAGAATTTGTGCAGTGGCATAAAACGAAAGAAAATAAAAACTTTTAAAAATATTTGTCCGAAACGGACGATTTTTTTCGTATTATATAGTAGAGGGAGATATCACGAAAGGCTTTACCGGCAGGACAATGGTTTTGAAAAAGGAGAAGCTTATTTGCGGAATTTGATTTTTTATTTTGCCCTGATTAACGATGGGAATGACAGGCAAAAATTTGAGCAGATGTATCGCGATTACAGTAAAGCCATGTTTGTGAAGGCTAAAACCTTTGTGCAGGACGATGCGATGGCTGAGGACATTGTGAATGAAAGTCTGTTGAAGCTGGCCCGCGCAATCCATACCATTGGTATGGTAGCGTCGCCCAATGTACGGGCCTATGTGATGCAAACCGTAGAGCGCACCGCCATTGATTTTTGCCGGAAGATAGGCCGGGAGCAGGCTGTACCGCTGGAATTGGCGGAAGAACTTGCCGCGCCTGATTTGGACAGCTTTGCGGGCAGCCCTTTGGCCAAAGCTATTTTACAGCTGCAAACGCCTTATCGGCATGCGATTTTGCTGAAATATGCACAGGGCTATAACAACAAAGAAATTGCCTCTATTTTGGAATGTACCGTTTCCAAGGTAGAAAAATTATTGAGCCGCGGCAAGAAGCAATTGCGGCAACTATTGGATGAGGAGAAACGAGAATGCTGAAAAAACAGCGGTTTACCGAACGGGAACTGCGGCTGGCCGCCGCAGAAGCGCAGAATTATTTGCTGGCGCAGCTGCCCGAAACGGACGGCAGGCCGTATCAATTCAGCTTACAGGGGCAGACAAAGCTTGCCGCGATTGGCCGACAGCTGGAACGGGGCGAGCTGAAGCCTTACCCTGTGCGCATGGGCTGGCAGTATTATGGCAA
This sequence comes from uncultured Peptococcaceae bacterium, assembly GCA_902462325.1. GTDB lineage: Bacteria > Bacillota > Peptococcia > Peptococcales > Peptococcaceae > UBA7185. The sequence continues at coordinate 4,849 of CABQBF010000063.1, read as the reverse complement.
ACGAAGCGCGGCGGTTATCCTGCTGGGCGCTGCGCTGACCTTCGCCGTAGCACCCGATGTAGTGCAGGCTGCCTGTCAGAGACTGATTGAAGCGGTAGAAACCGTTCTTATTGAATATACCGAATTTCAATATACATCGCAAGCCGACGCAGATACCGTCTTTGTGCCGATTGTTCTGCAGTATTTGCCTGCCGGTCTGCAGGAGGTGGAGCGGCAGCAGGATAAAGACAGTCTGGAGTTATTGTATATGAATGAAGCGGGGATATATTTTAATATCAACCAATGCTTAGTGACAGAAGATAGCGGTCTTGTTTATGGAGTAGATACAGAGAATGCTCAAATAGAAACAGTTTGTATCGGTGCAGAAAAAGTAACACTCATCTATAAGGAAAACAGGATTCATTATATTTGGCTGCATGATGTGTACCACATCAGTGGCCAGACCAGTCTATCCAGAGCGGAAACCATAGCCATTTTAGAACAGTTTACTTATATGCAGGTATAATTCCTGTCAACAAGCATTATACAGCTTGGGGAGAGGAACTTTTTATGCTGTGACCTAAAAGTGGAAAAACAGAAAATATTTTAAGAAATCATGTCCGAAATTGACAAAAATTTTCGTATTTCGTATTAATTAGTGAAGGGCAAATAAAGAGGAGCATTGTTCCTTTTGTACCTGTCTATTTTAGTCGGAAGGAGGAATTTGACATGCAAAACAGGCTGAAAAAAGTAACGGCAACGGTATGCCTAGGCGCCGCAGTACTGACGTCAGTACCAGCAGTTGCTATGGCTGCAACTGCTGTAGAACCTGTTAATCAACAGGAGAATGGGATTGCGCCTTATATGCTGTATATTGAAGACTGGAAAAATAATTTGACCATTTCTGGTACTACAGCCACCATTGATTGTTGGGTAAAAGGGGTAATCGGAGAGGCTACCAAAGCCAAGGTGGTAGCAGAGCTGCAGGAAAAAAGCGGCAGCAACTGGACAACCATCGACACCTGGACGGATACGCAGAGTAGTTACAGAGCTGCTGTGAAAGAAACCAAAACCGTCAGCAAAGGTAAGACCTACCGGATAAAAGCCACCGTGACCGTGTGGGAAGGCAGCAAGTCGGAAAATCAGACCGTGTACAGCGGTGAAAAAACGGTATAAGCAAAACTATGCAGTCTTTCCAGCCTATCGATACCGATAGGCTGGAAAGGAAATTTCAAATTTGAAGGAGGAGTTTGAAATGAGAAAAAAATTGACAGCAGTAATTGCATGTGCCGCAATGATTGTTACATTTGCAACAGGGGAGGCTTTAGCTCAGACGGAAAATCTGAATGCAAAAGAAAATATTTTTACAGAACAAAGCAGTTTTGATACACTTTCATATACGCAAGATGATTATAGTATTATGAATTCCAGTGTTAGTAGAAAGAGTGACGATAGCTCACAAGTAGAATTTTTAATTAAAGGTTTCTTAGCTTCAACAAAAGCCTCTATTCGTGAGCCAAAGCTATATGATAACAAAACAAGTTTCATATCAAACGCGGCTATTGATAATGATACGATAGAGTATCGTTTAACAGAGGCACAATATCAAAATGCTTTAAATAATGCAATGGGCTGGAGCATTACGGAAGATAATATTTCATTTAGTAAGTTCAACGTAGAATTTGATGGAGAGAGTGCAGTAGCTAGTATTGTGGAAGATTATACTTATTTTGCAACAGATGGTTTTGACAGCGAAAGTTTTCGAAGAAGAGAATACACCTTTCAATTAAAAAAAGAGGAAACCGGTTGGAAAATTGTTAATATAACAACGAATGATCCTTGGGAACTTCAAGAGGATTTTGTCTATGTGCCTATTGATGTTCAAGGAAAAATAGAAGCTATAGTTAATGAGAAGAACAGTGTGGATGAAGATACTTCTATTGCGTTAGAGGATGCTTATCAAAAGGAAGATAGCCAAGTAGAAGCTACAGCTACTAGCCTTAGTAGATGGACATATTCAACAAAAAAGGCAGTTGAATATGCAGTTGCTCATTATGCAGATACAGAAAATTCTGTTTTTGGTTTTACTAGCGGAAATGATTGTCAAAATTTTGCCTCGCAATGTGTATGGGCGGGTTTAGGCGGTAGGGTAGTTCTACATCAGCTAGACCTGCGGTTTCGAAATCAGTCGCTGGTGCGGCAGCACCAAATGTCTGGCAAAGAGATGTTGCGACTAGTTGTTATGACGAGTATAAATATAATTGGACTTGGGACAATGTTAATGGATTTGCAAATATGATGAAGGTAAGTACTACGTTGAAAGAAGGTCCTTTCGGAAATACACAATATTCCGGTTATTTTGCTAATACAGATGTAGGGAATGTTTTGATTATTGATTGGGGTGAAGCACCTGCCAAAGGAACGTTAGATCATGCAATGTTTGTGACAGGAGTTGAAGGTACTGCTGGAAGTAGAACAACAAGCCAAGTTAAAATCGCTGCACATACTTCTCCAACGAACTCGGCATATCAGGTTTTGTCTAAATATTGTTCAAGTCCAGCTTCGGCATATGCTCGTATAATAGTTGATAGTGGATATTATTCTACTGCGCAACCTAAATAAAATGGGTGCTATTTGTAATAGCAAAAAATGTAACGTAAAAAGCTAGATATTCTTCTATAGCACATTACACAACATCTTCCTGTCTGTTTTTGCAGATAGGAAGATGTTATTTTTATAAGCATAAAATGATAAATCAATAATAACCGAAAGATTGCTTACGGAACAAACGAAAGGGTGGGGAGGATATCTTTTGTCCGGTTGTGTAGGCGTAGAGCTGCAAGCTGTATTGGAAATTCCGTTGTTGCAATATGACATACGCAAGGGCATAAAGCACTCACTGCCGCTCTATGGGTTTCGACTCCCCGCTATCTTCGCCAAAATTCCGACTTGCGCCCCACCAGAAAGGCGTGGGGTGTGGAGAAATCTGCGGGATGTCTGCAAAGCTGGACGTAGTCCAAAGCGGCGCAGACAGACAAAGATTTGTCCAGAGCCACGGAGGGATAGGCGAAGTGTAGCAAAAAGAAAAATCGAACTGTAGCAAAAAGAAAATCCGAACTGTAGCAAAAACAAAAATCAAAAGAAAGAAAAAACTACTCTTCCAAAAAGCTTAGATCCTCATCGGTCGCTTCCCCCATCCCAAATAGCTTCCGCACGATGGCGGGCTGTTTGGGATGGGCTTTTTCATAAGCCCGGTGCTCTTTTTCCTCCAGCTTTAACAGCTTTTCCCCGCTGGGACGGCTTTGGGTTTTCAAAGCGTGAAAGCCTTTCCATCTGCGCTTGATGGACTGTTTGACAATGGCCGCCATGGTTTCTATCTCTCCTGCCGCCAGCTGCACCAGCTTTTTCAGCAATTCTTCCAGTCCCCACAAGGTCAGCGTCCAGCCGTTTTGTTCCCGCTGCTGCATCCAGCTGGTCAGGCTGCTGTGCAAGCTGCTGTCATCATAGCGGCTGCAAAAGGCTTTGAGATAGACAAGATATTCTTTGCTCATCACGATATCGCCGGCAGGACCGGCAACCGGTTGGGCCAAATCGTGGGAAGGCGCGTTATCGTTTCTCCGGTTCGCCCCTTCCAACGCAACTACGATGACGTTATCGTTGCTGGTTGGGAATCTATTTTTCTGCGCCGATGGTTGCATCGTCGCAATAGCCGGACGATTGATTTTTTCATCACGGGTAGAGCCAAGGGCGACCGCGCCAGCTTCTTGCTCGTCATCTGTCAAGGCACAGCAAGCCTGTTCAGATTGGAGCGCTGGCAATTCGTCTATAGTCTGTGCCGCCGCCTCATTGGGCTGGTCTGTTGCTGGTTGTGCTTCTTCCACAACAGGCTGTAGGGCTTGACCATCCAACTGCAGCGTATACCACAGCCTTTGATTTTCGTCCCGCTCTACTGCCAGCAGACCGGCCTGTTCCAAACTTTTGCGCACGCCAATCAATCCCTGACGGGTGATTTGCAGCAAATTCATTAAGCCTGCCGTATCCTGATGAAACCGTTCAAACTGATTGCTGCCGGCCATACGCAAATATAAAGATTGCCACAGCAAAATCGCCGCCGCCGATAAATTGTGCTTCACTGCGTATTGTTGAAAACGGTTTAAGTAAACGAACATGGCTGCCCCTCCTTCTGCGGTCTGCGTTGTTTTTGCTTCCTGCATTCAGCATAAGCCATGGCAGGCGAAATCGTCAAACCAGTTAAAACGACAAAACCGGTTAAAATGATGTTGTTTTAACTGGTTTTTTGTCGTTTTAACCGGTTCTGTGACGTTTTAACCAGTTCCAAAAATTCACTTTGGCCTAACCAACAGGGTTGAAGCCAATCGGTTAAAAAATTTTGCCAGTTTCAGGCTTTTTCTGACTGTCTTTTCCGTTCTTCCCTTCTTCGCCTTTATCATAACACAGCCTGTACCGTTTCTCAAAACTTGGTTGTTTGATGAAAAACATGGTTGTTTGCATCACTTCTTGGTTGTTTGATAGCAAACAACCATGTTCTGCCCAAACAACCAAGATTTCAAAATTTTTTTATTTTTCTGCTTTTTCTTTTTCCCGCAGCGTTTTTTTATGTTCTCCATGTTTTTTATGTTTTCAATGTTTTTATTGTTTTCTCTATGTTTTTACTATGTTTTATGTTTTTATTGATGTTTTAATATTTATATAAGCATTTGTGGAATAAAGTCAGAAACAGGGGCGGTGTAAACAAGCCTTTACACCCTTGCGGAGATATAGCAGTGATGTGAGGAATTGAGGTGTAAACGATTTTTGACACCGTGATGAAATTGCAGGAGGAAGACGCTTCACGCCATACCGATGGGCG
>CABQBF010000062.1 GCA_902462325.1 uncultured Peptococcaceae bacterium | reverse complement strand
AAATTTCTTTTTATTTTTTCTATTACCTGCTTGACTTTTTATAGTTGGTCTTTCTGCAAACAATTCTGTACGTTTGTAACTACTATATGCAGACAAGCCAAAGGCTAGAACAAAAATAACGCATAAAAAATCCCCGCATAACTGAACATACATTTATCAGCTATACGAGGAATATCTCTTCCTGTTTTATTTGATACCTACATAAATTTTGAAATAACTAAACATTTCCTCCAACAGTTCCCTACGAGCTGCCAACTGCTTATAATCGGAGCTGCGCCCTTGTCCGAGCTGCCGCAGTTGCTCCATTTTCAGACAGATCTGTTCCTGTTCCCGCTGCAGTTGCTCAAACAGATTTTCAAAACGTCCCAGCCGCTGCACCGGTTCTCCTCGGTACCAGCCATTTTCAAAAACCAAATCCCGCCTGATAATTTCATACCGTTGCTTTTCCTCTTGCCATACTGTACATCGCTTCATTGTGCAGCCCCTTTCTGTGTATCCTCTGCCGGACAAGCAGGCAATGCGAAAGACAACACCGTCCCCTTTCCTTGCTTGCTCTCTGCCCAGATATGTCCCTGATGCAGTTCTATAATAGAACGGCAAATCCATAACCCTAAACCTGTATTTTTTTCTTCCCCAGACCGGTCTTGCCCTTTGGAAAAAGGCTGAAATAATTGCATCAGCTTTTCCTCGCTGATTCCACAGCCATCATCGGCCACATGGGTAAGCAAATATCCGTCCTTTCGAGAAAACGAAACAATGATCGTTCCGCCAGGTTCTGTAAATTTGATGCTGTTGCTGATTAAATTAACCAGAACCTCTCTTAACCGGCTCCAATCTCCGTTGATAGTAGCCCAGTCCACCTCCATGACCTGATAGGTAATTTGTTTTTCCCGCATCCGTAACTCCAACAAATTACCCACCTCCACCGCAATCCGGCATAAATCCAAAGGCTGCGAATCCAAAACGATTTGATTGGATTCCAGCTTGGCCCAATCTAAAATCTGATTGACCACCAGTAATAATTTTTGGGCGCTATCGGTCATTTTCAACAGATATTTCTTTTGTACGTCGTTCAACTCGCCCACCTGTTCCTCCACCAGCAAATCGCCAAAGCCCTTGATCGCATTCAGTGGTGTACGAATTTCATGACCAATCTGGGCCAAAAAGCGGGCAAATTCTAATTGCTCTTTACTTTTATCCGTCATGCCTTGTTCCTTCCTTCACCTGCTGATACAGTTCCCGCATCTGCCGCAGGTGTAGCTGCTCCTCACCTCGAACTTCCTGACAAAGCCGCGCAACTTCCGGCTGCTGCACCAACTGTTCCAACGCTTCATAATAAAAAATAGCCGATTCCTCATGGGCCATATATTCAATCAAATAAAGATACAAGTCATCTAAATTCTCCAAGGTTAACGGAATTTCTCCAACTTCTACCTGCTGCTGTTCCAGCATACCCAACAACTTCTGCGCATGCTGTAATTCCTCTGATGCATACCGCAAAAAAGCCTGCTTTATAGCCACATCGCCATGCTTTCCGGCCAACGCAATATATTGAAAGGCCGAATTCATCTCATCTTGCAGACCCTGCTGCAAAACTTCTACAAGTTGCTTATTCTCCATATTCAATAATCCTCCCGCTGTACCTTATCTTTATAAAAGAATTTGGGCGCCTTCATGACTTTCCACATCCGTACCAACGATGATACCAGCATAATTCCCAACGCAATGGCGCCAGCCAAGGCCAGCGTATGCAATCCCGTCTCAGCAAAAAGCTGCATTTCACCCTGCACACAATATTCCATTGTGTAATACATACCACCGCCAGGTACTAAGGGCAACACAGCCGTAGTCAGAAACAGTGTGACCGGCACTTTACAGACGCGGGCCATAATTTCTGCATAAATAGAAATTACCACTGTTGCAATAAAATATTTTATCACGTCGCTTGGAATATCCAACATCAAATAAGTCAACCAGCCCAATGCGCCGCCCAAGCAGGTCAACGGGATTCGTTTCAGGCTTACATTATACCAGATGGAAAACGCAATGCAGGCTAGAAACGCATACAAACAAGGCAAAAAAATATTCATGTTAGAAGCCTCCCATCACAACCAAGGCAACACCAGTGCCCAACGCTAACGCCAGCGCCACTAACAACGCTTCCAAACCACGCACCATACCGGCCATCAAATCGCCGGCAATGACATCCCGCATAGAATTGGTAATGGCCACGCCAGGCACCAGTGTCATTAACGTACCGATAATAATATAGTCGCTATGGTCCGCCAAATGATACCGCACTGCCAATAATGCGATTAATGTCACCAACAGACTATTAATCAAGTTAATAAAAAATCCGTTGGTGTGCAGATGTTCCATTTCCCCAATGACAACGCGAATTAAGGCACCGGCAAACAAGGCCACTATCGAATCTCGCAAATTGCCTCCAAAGAATAAGGTAAAAGCAAATGAAATTCCTGCAAAAGCCAAAATCATAGCCCAATCTGAGTACACTGGCTTATGGCGGATTTCTTTTAGTTTCAAACGGATTTCCTCCACCGGCGGCCGCTGCTCACAAATATAACGGCTTAAGCTGTTTAACTCCTCCACCATCTGATAATTGGTTCCCCGTGAATAAATGCGCCGCAGTCTAGTAAAACAAGTGTCATCTGCCATGGTAATAGTAACGGTAATATTGCTGGGAATAGCAAATACATCCACATGCTTGATGCCATAGGCATATAACACCCGTTGAATGGATTCCTCCACCCGGTAAATTTCAGCGCCCGACTCCAGCAAAAAATGCCCCAAATCAATAGCAATATTTAAAAGCTTCTGATATTCCGCTGTCGATCGATTTTGTTCCATAATGGCTCCCTTCTTGTATTTTTTCTATTTTAGCAGATTTCCCTAGGAAAAGCCATAAAAACACTGTAAAATTCTTGCACAAAATAGTTTTAAGCGCAGTATTACAACGGCATTTATTCTACAAGAAAAAATCACAACGTAAAATAGCGCGTAAAACACAAAAAAGCGGTTTCTACAAAACGCAGAAACCGCTTACCCATTATGATGGACGATAGAGGGCTCGAACCTCCGACCTCATGCATGTGAGGCATGCGCTCTAACCAACTGAGCTAATCATCCATATCGAACGAGATTTATTATAATACTTCCTCAAAAAAAATGCAAGTTTTTTCATCGCTTCTCTGCATATTTTTTCTATTGCTTCTTAGTAACCGACTATTTTTATCATTTTGAAAACGACAAAAAGCACTGCATAATTTTCGGCATAAAACATAAAAAACGGCTTCTGCAAAATTCAGAAACCGCTTAACCAATATGGTGGGCGATAGAGGGCTCGAACCTCCGACCCCTTGCATGTCAAGCAAGTACTCTAACCAACTGAGCTAATCTCCCCTATGATGCAACTATTCTATCATACATCTGCCTGACCTGCAAGCTTTTTCTTTATAGCCTACTTAATTGACTGCAGCTTTCATACAAATTGGCCTGCTTACCGGTATGTCACAGCAAAGCTTGTTTGCAAAAAACAGCACCCAGCCACGAGGACTGCGTGCTGTTTCTGTAACAAAATGGCTCTGACAGAGTTGCCAAATTATCTAGCCGTTGATTTTATCTAATTCAAACGCATCATGCAACGCCTGCATAGCTTTCTTTGGAATATCATCCTTTTTATCGATAATACAAGACACTTTGATTTCTGAGGTACTAATTAATTCAATGTTAATGCCATTGTCCGCCAATACGGAGAACATTTTTGCCGCTACGCCCGGAGAACTAATCATTCCTGCGCCGACGATAGAAATTTTGGCTACGTCGGTGGAAGAAACAATTTCAGACATGCCCAATTCAGCTTTCAAGGCATTCAGCACTTCTAAAGCGTTGTCGGCTTCATCCTTTGGCACAGTGAACGCAATGTCGTTCAGATTATTGCGCATTGCGCTCTGTACAATCATATCCACATTAACATTGGCATCTGCCAGAGCCTGAAACACTTTTGTTGCGGAACCTGGTTTATCCTCCAAATCAAAAATTCCGATTTTTGCTACTTTTTGGTCACAGGCTACGCCTGTCACCACAAATTCTTTTTCCAACTGATCTCTGCTTACCACAAAGGTTCCCTCCTTGGTTGTATCAAAACTTGAACGCACGCTTAATCTGACACCGTGGATTTTGGCAATCTCCACAGAACGGGGATGCAGCACTTTTGCTCCCAAGCTGGCCAACTCCAGCATTTCATCGTGGGTAATCATTGCCAACTTCTGCGGATTGCTCACCATGCGGGGATCGGCAGTATAAACGCCGTCCACATCGGTATAAATTTCGCATAAATCGGCATGAATTGCCGCTGCAACCGCTACTGCTGTAGTATCCGAACCGCCACGGCCCAAGGTGGTGATTTCACCTTCTTCTGTAATGCCTTGGAATCCGGCTACAATGATAACTTTGCCTTCATCCAATTCTTTCCGAATTTTATCGGTTTTAATATAGTTAATTCTGGCTTTCATGTGAGCATCGGTAGTCATAATGCCCATCTGGCTTCCGGTCATGGACACGGAAGGAATGCCTAAATCATGTAAGGCCATTGCCAGCAGGGCAATAGAAATCTGTTCCCCAGTAGACAATAACACATCCATTTCTCTGGTTGGCGGCTTTTTTTCAAACCCTTTGGTCATATCAATTAATTTGTCTGTCACACCACTGGGCGCCGAAACAGTGATAATCATATCGTGTCCGGCCTTGCGGAAACTTTCAATGTGTTTGGCCACACATTTTACCCGTTCCACAGTCCCTACAGAGGTTCCGCCATATTTTTGTACAATCAGTGCCATCTTTTTCTCTCCTATTCTTCCAGCAGCGCTGCACCTTCGTTAACCGGATGCAGTGCCATGATTTTTGCAGTAACGCCTTTTTGCGCCAACAGAGCCAAAAGCGGTGAAAAGTCCTTTTCACCGTCGCTGACCAGCAAAATAGTAGGTCCCGCCCCACTGATGGTTACATTTAACGCGCCCAGCGCCTTCGCTTGGGGAATTAATTCTTCCATACCGGTAATCAGAGACATCCGGTAAGGCTGATGCAGCTTATCTTCCATGGCCAACGCTAGCTGCATCAAATCGCCAGTATGCAGCGCGTCTACCAATAACGCCATACGACCAATATTGAAAACGGCATCCTGCCTAGAAATCTGCTTGGGTAGCACTTCCCGCGCCCGTTGAGTGGACAACGGATAATCGGGAATTATTACCGTGCAATGCAGATTTTTTGGCGGCGTAATTTTGCGGTAAAATACCTGACCGGCATCGTCCAAACCGCTGATGACCACACCGCCCAATAAAGCCGGCGCAATATTATCAGGATGTCCCTCAAACTGCAGCGCAATATTGAGCAGTTCCTTATCGCTGAGCGGATTACCCAAAACCTCGTTGGCCACCTTCACACCGCCGATTAAGGCAGCGGAGCTGCTGCCTAACCCCCGGGAATAAGGTATATTATTTTCAAAATGCATCCGAATACCTGCTACCGGCTTATGCAGATACTGAAATACCGCAGCGTAGGCTTTATAAATCAAATTTTCCCTACTCAAATCAATACTGCCCGCCGCACCAGCAGAGGTCAATTCACAAGCATTCTCCCCGCCTAATGGCTCAAATTCAATATAATTATAGATATCAAAGGCCATGCCAATGCAATCAAAGCCCGGTCCCATATTGGCTGTTGTAGCCGGGATCTGCATTCGTTTCACGTTAAACCCGCCCCTTTCAGCTTATGCAGAATAGACTCGAATGATTGCAGAAATTTCTTTTAAGATTGGCATCTGCTTCAAGGCTTCCACCGCATTGCGGAAATCTTTTTCCAGAACGTTTTCGGTAATCAGCACCATTTCCGCTTCTTCCCCCTGCACATTCTTCTGCACAAACTGGGCGATACTCACATTGCTCTTGCCGAAAGCGTTGGCAATATTGGCCAGCACACCGGGACGATTCTGCGCCTGCATGCGGATAAAATAGCTGCTGCTGCATTCATCAATCGTCTTAATAGGAATTTCCTTGTAGCAAGTACAGCGAATACGACCCTTACAATTGAACTGAATATTGCGGGCAATATCCATCACGTCGCCTACCACAGCGCTGGCAGTCGGCATTTCACCAGCACCGCGACCATAGAACATGACATCGTCCACAGCGTCGCCGTGTACAAACACTGCATTGAACGAATCATTTACCGTAGCCAACGGATGGCCGCTTGGAATGAGCATCGGATGTACCCGCACTTCAATGCCATCGTTTTCATTATGACGGGCCACGCCCAACAGTTTAATGGTATAGCCCATTTCCGTGGCATAAGCGATATCTTCCGCAGTCAGTTTAGTGATACCTTCAACATAGACATCATTTAAAACAACCCGGGAATTAAAAGCAATCGAAGCCATAATGGCCACCTTACGGGCGGCATCCAAGCCCTCGATATCGGCGGTAGGATCAGCTTCCGCATAGCCTAACTCGGTAGCTTTATCCAATGCTTCCTGGAAAGTCATACCTTCTAATGTCATTTTGGTCAAAATATAATTGGTTGTCCCATTGACAATCCCCATCACTTCACTGATATTGTTGGCAGCCAAACACTGCTTCAACGGACGGATAATAGGAATGGCACCAGCCACAGCCGCTTCAAACAGAAAATCACAGTTGTTGGCCGCAGCGGTATCCAACAATTCCTTGCCATGTACCGCTACCAAATCTTTATTGGCAGTTACGACACTCTTGCCGCTGTTTAAGGCAGCCAGAATACACTTTTTAGCAAAATCAATGCCGCCCATCACTTCAACAACAATTTCAATTTCTTCGTCATTGACAATATCTTCATAATTTCCTACTACTTCAATGCCTTCCCGCACCCTTGCTTTCACGGAAGGAATTTCATCGGCCCGCACCAGAATTTTTTTGATTTCCATACGAGTTCCGATTTTATGAGGAAATTCCGCTTTTTGATTTTCAATTACCTTATAGACCCCAGTACCAACCGTACCTAAGCCCATCAAACCAACCTTCAAAATCTTTTCTTCCAACTGATCTCTCCTCCTTCAGCTTTGTCCACCTACAATTTCCACATGCAACACGCCGCTCAACTGTTGAATAATCTCCAGTACAGTTTCCAAATCCTGCTCCATCTGCGCCGTTTCAAAAGCAATGGTGGCAATGGCCACATTCTGAATGGGAATCCCCTGATTAATAGTCAGAATATTGCAATTGGCACGGGCAATAGTATTAATACAATTGGATAAAATCCCCGCTTTATTGTCCATGGAAATTTGTAAGGTCATAATTTTAGCTTTTGTTGCTTCATAAAACGGAAATACACCATCCCGATACTTATAAAAAGCGCTGCGGCTCAGCCCAACTTCTTCGACGGCATCATTAACGGTCATGTCCTTATACTTGGCCAACAGCTCCTTGATTCTTGCCGTTTTTAAAATAGCCTCCGGCAAAATCCCTTCGTCTACGATGTAGAACTTCCCCTTTTCTTTGTTTGTTTCAGGCATTTTTTGTTCTCTCCTGGTGGATAAATTTCCTTGCATGCAAGACATTATATGCTTAAATTGCCACTTTGTCAATGAGAAATACACCACAGAAAGACATTTTTACAAAAGTTCCTGAAAAATACTCTATCGTGTCCATCTTTGGCAAAATGGCGCTAGGCTATAGTCGCACAAATTACGAAAAGAACCTGCCGTTTGCCGATGTCTCGGCAAATTTCAACTTGACAGCATCATTTTCTAATAGTATGATTTTCACAGAGTTAGATGAATATTTTTCAAAGAATCCCCATAAAATCATTCCTATCATAAAAAAGTTTCATATTTCAAAACCTCCAGAATAACTTTCTATTTGGAAGGATTTTTCGGTAAGAAAGGACCAACATAAATGAAACAGACTCAACAAGAACAAATCAGAATTGTACAGGAAACGGTAGCCGGTAAGGAAATCACCTTTGCCCATGTCATGGGCAGCCCGGCTCCCATTATTTATCAAAAACTGGGCTTAAACCCACAAGTAGATTATCAGTCTTCCGCAATCGGCATTATGAATATGACGCCGCCCGAATCGGCAGTCATTGCGTCCGATATTGCGGTAAAAAGCGGCAACGTCTACCTAGGCTTTGCGGACCGGTTTACAGGAACCCTCATCATCACCGGCGATATTTCTGAAGTGACTTCAGCGCTAACAGAAATCGTCAATTATTTCCGTGATTCCCTCGGTTATGTAGTCTGCAACATCACCAAACGATAGGAAGTGCGGCCATGGCTCGGATTACAAAAGAGAAATTGCTCAAAAAGCTATTCCATGACGATTATGAACAGCTAAAATCAAAGGAACTGCGTATGACCCGTTTACGGGTACCTGGCAAAGAAGTCTGTTTGGCTCATATTCTCAGCCCGTCTCAAGCCTGTATTTATCAAAATTTAGGGCTGCATATCGGCGTCCACGAAGGCGAGGATCACACAGGAGAATCCATTGGTCTCATTCGCGTAACACCCTGGGAGGCTGTTGTGGTGGCCGCAGATGTAGCCATCAAAAGTGCTGATATCCAAATCGGCTTTATGGACCGGTTCTGCGGCTCTCTTATCATTACCGGCGGCTTGGCGCAGGTACAGACTGCCGTAGAAGCCGTTGTCCAGTTTTTCGGCGAAACACTGGACTTTCAAACCTGTCCAATCCAAAAAAGTTAACGAAACAGAGGGAAGCGTCACATGAAAAAATTATTTCTAATGGGCAGAAGCGAAGCCGGAAAAACTTCCCTGACACAAGCTTTGAAGGGTGAAGATCTGCATTACGAAAAAACTCAATATGTCAATACAACCTCCGACACAATTGACTCGCCTGGAGAATATGCAGAATCTAAGCATTTCAGTGTAGGGCTGGCCTGTTTTTCCTTTGAAGCCGATGTGATTGCTATCGTACAGGCAGCCGACGAGCCCTTTAATCTGTTCAGCCCCAGTTGCCGTTCCTTTATCCAGCGCCCGCTCATCGGCATTATTACGAAAATCGACTCACCCTACGCCAATATCCCCATGGTGAAGCAATGGCTGGTTAATGCCGGTTGCGAACGCATCTTTCTGGTCAACAATGCTACCAGAGAAGGTATCGACGAACTGCTGGAATATCTGCAAGAGGACCTGCCGCCACTCACCTTAGAGCAAGCCAAATTGAAACAACATCTAGGGTTAAGCGACTGGGAACCGATTCCGGAAGACTTAAAATAGCCCAGCCAAATCCACAATTCATTGGCCCTGTTTCTAGGACAAAGCCGTGCTCCAAATTTCGCTGCAAGCTCAACAAATAAAATTGCTTTTACAAACAACCCGCCTCATATTTCAGGGAAAGGCGGGTTTTCTTTTTATGGACAACCCTTTTTCTGCTCCACACAATTACCTAATCATAACAACCAAAAATCAACCGAAGCAGCAACTATTTGAAACATCCATATAAGATATGAGGCATTGTTTTTTCTCTATAAATGCGTTTAAAACGCTTTATAACGGACATCCCAAGCTTTTCTGCAAGCTTTATGGAAGATGTATTCTCTGGCCGAATTTGCGCAGTGAGCAACGACAGTTGAAAAACATGAAAAGCATAGTTTTTGCAAGCTTCCGCACACTCCAACGCAAAGCCCTGGTGCCAAAAAGCCTTGTGAAAAATATAGCCAATGCCAGTATAAATTTCATCATCCACCAGTTCCTTTAAAATGCCCATTACTCCGATAATACGCCCCATATCTTTTAAAACCACTGCCCAATAGCTATATCCATCTCTAGTGTAACGCACAATATTTTCCCTAATCCAATTATAAATTTCCTCATCCGTGAAAGCATGCTCCCAGGCATACATAATTTCACAATCGCCTAAAATAGCTGCAATTTCCTCAAAATCCTCCAAATATATCTGCCGTAAATAGGTTCGTTTTGTTTCCAGAATGATTGTTCCATCCATCACCAACACTCCCTTATCGCTTACTTTATGCGTTTCATGCAACAACTTAATTGCCGCAGAAAGGCCTCCCGTGTTTGATAAAAATCACAATCTAAACTGTGCGCAGATATCGTCATGCAATAAAGAACCAGATTACCGACCGCAAAAAATAACAAAAATAGGAAAACTACTATCGCATCTGCCATTTCAACAGGATACAAATCAACAAGCAATAACATCGCTAACCCAATGGATACTATGAAAGCAATTTGATTGATAACTGGATTCAGGCGAAAAGCACCTTGCAATTGCGCATAACCATTCCGCTGTACCAATCTGCCACAAAAATAATACTTTTTCCACTCTCCAGTCCGTGCAAATTCAACCATCACCTGATTTCTTTGCTTATCATAAGAAATTCCCTGCTGTTGCAAACTGACAATCGCATCTTCCATTGATTTTTCACTGCGCCAACAATACCGCATCGTCATAACAGTACCTTCCCCACAATAGTTTCAACCATTTTCAAATCGCTACACCCACTGTATCACACCTGCACCTGACCAGTCAATCACAACACCTTTAAGCTTTTCTCTTTTTCAGATACACCTATCTTCTCACGCTTTTCGCCATGCAATCCTTCCACATAAAAATGCATGCTTCTCTCCATTCAGAAAAGCATGCAATCATCACACAAAATTTAGATAATAATACAGATCAACCCGCCGCTACCGTCGTTAGTGATGCGCCGTACAGCCTCCTGCAATTTGTGCTGCACATTTTCCGGCATTTTCTGCAGCTTACCTTCCATGTTTTCCCGCACCAAATCGTGCAGTGACTTGCCGAAAATATCATACTCCCACATGGCCAGCGGATTTTGCTCAAATTTTTCGCTCATATAGCGCACCAAATCTTCACACTGTTTTTCCGAGCCCATCAATGGCGTAATCTCAGTAGTTACATCGGAACGGATAATATGCAGCGTCGGCGCGCTGGCTTTTAGCCGCACACAGAAGCTGCCTCCCTTCTTCATCAGCTCCGGTTCTTCCAATACCATATCCTCCATGGTGGGCGTTACCATACCGTAGCCTTTTTCGTGCACGTCCTCCAAAGCCCGTTCCAGCTTATCATACTCTTTTTTTGCAAAGGCAAATTCTTTGGTGTTCTTCAAAATATCGTGCAGCCCTGCCACGTCCACACCGCTGACCTCTTTGTAAACCCGATAAAATAAATCGTCCTCGGCGGCCATCTCAATGCTGGCTACGCCGGTGGCCAAATCCATATGGTCCAGCACGATATCCTTCACAAAATCATAGGCAGACAGACACTGAATAGACTGATCAATATCCCGCAGCCGTTTTACCTCGCTGATGGCGCTATGCACTGCGTCCTCAAATTTAGCACGCAGCCAATGGTCACAGTCCAAATCCTCAATCCATTGGGGCAGACCGATGTTTACTTCTGATACAGGAAATTCAAACAAAATTTCCTCCAGAATATTCATGATACCTTCTTCATCCAATCCAGCCACATTGGTAGGCAGCACCGGCACCTGATATTCTTCCTCCAGTTGAGCTGCCAACTGCAATGTTTCTTCCTCTTCTGGATGACGACTATTCAGCACTACAATAAAAGGTTTATTCAATTCGGTCATTTCGGCCACAACACGCTGTTCCGCTTCCACATAAGCCTCGCGGGGCAAATCGGTGATACTGCCGTCAGTAGTAACTAAAATGCCCATGGTGGAATGGTCGGTAATTACTTTTTTCGTGCCAATTTCTGCCGCTTCCTCAAAAGGAATGGGATGGTCATACCAGGGCGTACGCACCATGCGGGGACCGTCCGACTCCATAAAGCCCAAAGCACCGTCGATGGCATAGCCCACACAATCCACCAACCGCACCTTAGCTTTCACGCCGTCTTTCACCTCAATGAGAATGGCGTCATCGGGCACAAACTTTAGTTCAGTGGTCATAATGGTTTTGCCTGCTCCGCTCTGGGGCAGCGAATCGGTGGTGCGAGCCCGGTCATAATCATCGGTGATGCGGGGCAGCACCACCAAATCCATAAACTTTTTGATAAAGGTGGACTTTCCTGTGCGCACCGGCCCTACTGCTGAAATATAAATATTGCCGCCAGTCCGACTGGAAATATCCTCAAAAATATTTACATCTTCCATGCAACATCCCTCCATAACTCTACGCTTGTTTTATCTATATGCCAGTCCGCGCCAGATAGAACAACGGCGAAAAAATAATCCATTTCTGTGTTGACGCCCGGTTCCATAAACGGCAAAAAAAGATTGTGACAGATGATGGGGTATGCTATAATCAAAAGAATATTTTGATGATTCAAAAGGAGGAGTTCTGGATGAATATCGAAACGCAATTTAACTTTATCGCAGAACAATATGACCAAAACCGAAAAAAATTTGTCCCTTGTTTTGACGACTATTACCAAAGTACAACCAAACTGGTTGCCGCCAATCTGACAAAACCGACGCGGATTTTGGATTTAGGCGCTGGAACCGGATTGCTGTCCTACTTTTGGTATCAACAGTTTCCTACCTCCGAATATGTACTTGTCGATATCGCCGAGGAAATGCTGAATGTAGCTCGCAAACGCTTTGCCGGACTTGATACCGTCTCCTATCAAATTTTAAACTACGCCCAAGAACTTCCGACTGTAGATTTTGATGTAATCATTTCCGCCCTCTCCATTCATCATTTAGAGGACGCCCAAAAGCAGGAACTATTTGCCCGTATCTATCAAAAGTTGCCCAGCGGCGGTATTTTCGTAAATTATGACCAATTCTGCGCTGGACCAGCAAAACTGAATGCTTGGTATGACGCTTATTGGCAAAAGCAACTAGCAGATAGCGGATTAACGGCCAACGACATCGCGTTGTGGCAGGAACGTAAAAAGCTGGACAGAGAATGCTCCGTGGAAGCCGAGATTAAGATGCTCCGCAACTGCAGCTTTGAAACTGTTCAGTGTATCTACTCCTATCACAAATTCTCGGTTCTTATTGCTATCAAATAATTTGACAAACTATGCAGAATTAATTGATTGCTAAAAAATCAGATCGTTTCATGAAGGAATTAAGGAAAGGAAGTACCCTATGAAAGGTATCAAATTTATGTTGCTCGGATTGGCCATCATGCTTATAACGATTATACTTCATTTATTTATTGAAACAGGTTTCTTCACGGATTTGATAGCACTGGTCGGCCTACTCTATGTTTTAATCAGCTTCTTTTTTCTGAATAGAAGCCCAAGACTTACTTTGTTTGACGGGATTATCACGCTGAAATATTGACACAAAAAAATTGCCGTAGAACAAGATCGTTAGGAAAATGACGACGCAAGGTATCTATACCGGTATGTGAGCTAGTCATTTTTCTAACAACACAGCAATACGGCAATTTTACGTGTTCACCTTAAAACAGCGTGCCTAGCGTCAGAAATAACACCGTCACCGCTAAAATAATTCCTACCAGTCCGACCACATAGCGCAGCCAGCGGTCATAGGGAATATGGGCCAC
>CABQBF010000061.1 GCA_902462325.1 uncultured Peptococcaceae bacterium | reverse complement strand
TAGCCAAACAGATTTTAGAAAAACACGGCGCTTCTATCGCTCTGGAATGCGAACCGGCTTATCGAACAGTCTTTACCATTCGGTTTCCGCTGCCCTAACAGCCTATTTTTTATAAATAGGACCCACTACTTGCCAAGAACCGCTAAACTGTTTTTGCTTTTATGTTGCGGTTTTTGGTAATTTTTCTTTTTAGCTTTGCCCGATTTGGGTATAGGATAAAAAGAGGATTTATATCCTGAATGATTGTAAATTGGAGGCTTTTTTATGGCATTAGAAGATTTAATTCGCAAATATGGATTGCAGCAGCTTATGCAGATGACCATCTATTTTGTAGAGCATCAATTTGAAGGAAAAATCTATTCGGATTGCTATGATGACAAACAGCAAGCTTTGCAGGAAGCACAAAAACAATGGAACAAGCTGTCGGAACAGGAAAAGCCGCTGCATCAGATTACGCTTTGGAGTGCGACCATTACTGGCAAGCAAATCAAAGTGAAAGACGATGATATGTTCGAAATTGACTTTTTAGAGCAGCTCTGGCAAAGCAACTAGCAGTTTTTACAAATGAAAAAGGCCCGCCGATATTGGCTGGGTCTTTTTGCGCTATCGTTTCTTCGATTTTCCACATGCTTCTGTTTAACGTTCCTGTAAACATTCTGGGCAGGTTACCGGATTAACATGCACCACGCAGTGCTTCACCAGTGGAAAATTTTCTTCAATACCGTTGTGTACCATCACAGCAATATCGTGCGCCTGCCGCAAAGGCTGGTTGCCATCGGCGGCAATCTCTACCTCTACATACATTTTAGAACCAAAGAGCCGCGTCCGCAGCAAATCCAGCGACAATACGCCGTCATAAGAACGCACCAGTTGCCGCATGGCCGATTCGGTGGCTTCGTCGCAGGAACGGTCCACCATGCGGTCTAAAGTTTCTTTATAGATATCTAATGCTACTTTTAAAATAAAAATAGCAATAATCACGCTGGCCAGCGGATCTAACACCGGATAGCCCAAGCGAGCGCCTAAGATACCGGCGAAACTACCGATAGAGCTTAAAGCGTCGGAGCGGTGGTGCCAGGCTTCTGCCATCAAGGACACCGAATTGATTTTTTTGGCGGCGATACGGGTATACCAGAACAGGCCCTCTTTTACTGCAATGGAAATCACAGCGGCCAGCAAAGCCAGCCGGCCCGGCACAACCAGCGCGCTGTAATGACCGGAAAAAATCTTCTCCAATCCGCTGAGACCGATGCCTGCGCCTACCAACAGCAGGATATTGGCCAAAATAATAGAAATCACACATTCCATACGGTCATGGCCGTACGGATGCTCGTGGTCTGCCGCTTTACCCGATACGTTGGCGCCGATAATGACTAAAAAAGAACCGAACACATCGGAAGCCGAATGAACGGCATCGGCCACCATAGCGCCCGAATGGGCCACAAGGCCGGCAAGCAGTTTCATCATAGTCAAACCAATGTTGGTGGCGATACTGATTTTGGATACTTTTATGGTTAATGCTTTTTCTGTGGATGTAGACATCTTAAATTCCTCCCTGTTGTTGGCCAGTTTCTGGCAAGCTGCCCTTTCGCAGCATTATTTTTCTTCTGGCATAGAAACACAGATAGCTGCATATAAATGAAAATCCCTGAAAAAATTTTTACAGGAGGCATGATTTATGAATGCATCTGTTTCTTATGCGTCACCAGAACCTTATCCGCCCATCCAAGTGGCAGAGCCCAATCTGTGCTATGCGCAAATGCTGTCGTCGGTTTTTGCATCAGCCAAAAGCGAGCTGACAACCATTACCCAGTATACGTACTTCAGTTGGGTTTTAGACCAGGATGCTGCCAATTTGGCCGCTGCCCTGCGCAAAATTGCCCAAGTAGAAATGCATCATCTGAACCTATTAGGAAAGCTAATTACAGCCCTGGGCGGCAATCCGATTTACCGCTCCTATCCTTATAAACGGCCCGCCTTTTGGAGCAGCGGCGTACTGCAATACCAGTGTCATATAGAAAAAGCCCTGCATATCAGCATCGCCGGTGAGCAAGCTGCCATTGACAGCTACCGCCACCTGTCCAAACTGATTCAGGACTCGGGTGTTACAAAGGTACTACAGCGTATTGTTCTGGATGAAGAAATTCACATCCATTTCTTTCAAGACTATCTTACCACAATTTAATTGAAAAAGAAACAAAAATTTCAAAATAAAATTATAAAATTATTTTTGCAAAATAGTTTCAAATTTTAATTTATAAGCTAAAGTAACAAAATAGTTTGTCTAGTTTTACTTTTTCCATTCTTTTTCTCCAGTTCTTATCCTGCCCCTCTGTTTCCCTCAACGAAAAACGCTATGCAAGCATATTGTCAAATTTATGCGTTGCATAGCGTTTTTCTTCTTCTGATTAACATGCTATCAGTAATTTTTACATAAGCATGTGCTACCGCTTTCCTAATGGCGGTCAATCTGTTTTATTTCTGATAGCCTTCCAGACGGCTTGTCAAAGCGGCCTTGCTATCCTGATATTTGGCCAGCTTTTCCTTTTCGCCGGCAATGACTTCGGCCGGCGCTTTGGCTACAAAACCGGCATTGTTCAGTTTCTTTTCCAGCCGTTCGATTTCTTTGTTGACCTTTTCCACTTCTTTTTGCAGACGGGCAATTTCCTTATCCATATCAATCAGGCCCTTCAGCGGCAGGAAGATTTCAATGCCCTGTACAACGGCGGTTACAGCCTGTTCCGGTTTTTCCGGCAAGGTCAGCTGCAGCTCCAGCTGTTCTAAGGTAGCCAGATTGCTGATATACGGCGCGGTCTGCTGCAGAACTGCCAGCAATTCTTCCTTGTTGGCGGCGATGATGCAATCGGCTTTTTTGCCCAACGGCACGTTCATTTCGCTGCGCATATTGCGGATTGCGCGGATGACATCCATCACCACAGCCATCTGGGCTTCCATTTCGGCAGAAATTTTTGCTTCGTCGGCAACCGGCCACTGGGTCAGCATAATGATTTCCCCTTCATGGGGCAGATGCTGCCAGATTTCCTCAGTGATGAAGGGCATAAAAGGATGCAGCAGCACCATAGTATCCCGCAGTACACTGGCGATGACCTGCTGGGCAGTGCGACGGCTGATTTCACTTTCTTTGCCATACAGTCTCGGTTTTACCATTTCAATATACCAATCGCAGAATTCACTCCAGATAAAGTCATACAAGGCGCTGGCGGCTCCACCCAAATCGTAGCTGTCCAACATACGGGTTATGTCTTTGGCAATATTGTGGAACCGGCTCAAAATCCAGCGGTCCGCTATGGTATACGCCAAGTCCTCCTCTGCCAGTGGCTGATAGTCTTCCAAATTCATCAACACAAAGCGAGTAGCATTCCAAATTTTATTGGCAAAATTGCGGGCAGCTTCCAGCCGTTCATTCTGGAAGCGTAAATCGTTGCCCGGCGTGTTGCCAGTAATCAGCATAAAGCGTAGCGTGTCGGCGCCGTATTCTTCGATTACCTGCAAAGGATCAATGCCGTTACCCAGCGATTTGCTCATTTTGCGACCCTGGCTGTCTAATACCAGACCATGAATTAACACATCATGGAATGGCGATTTTCCGGTAAATTCTAAGGCATCAAAGAGCATTCTGGCCACCCAGAAAAAAATAATGTCACGGCCAGTCACCAATACGCTGGTGGGATAAAAGGTTTCCAGCTCTTGAGTCTGCTTTGGCCAGCCCATGGTAGAGAATGGCCATAAGCCGGAACTGAACCAGGTATCCAGCACATCGGGG
This sequence comes from uncultured Peptococcaceae bacterium, assembly GCA_902462325.1. Classification (GTDB taxonomy): domain Bacteria; phylum Bacillota; class Peptococcia; order Peptococcales; family Peptococcaceae; genus UBA7185. The sequence goes on along the minus strand of CABQBF010000061.1, from coordinate 10,053 downwards.
TCCTGTTCAACATGCTTGGAGCCGCACTTGGTACAAGTATCTACATCGGTGGTGCTGCACATCACTTCACCGCAGTCCTGACAATACCACACCGGAATGCGATGGCCCCACCACAGTTGACGGGAAATACACCAGTCACGGATGTTTTCTAACCAGCCCAAATAGATTTTAGTAAACCGTTCGGGTACAAAGTTGACTGCACCGGTATGGGCCGCTTCAATAGCAGGCTTGGCCAGCGGTTCCATTTTTACGAACCACTGCTTGCTGACTAACGGCTCAATGACTGTATGGCAGCGATAGCAATGGCCCACCGAATTGTTGTGGTCTTCTATTTTGGTCAACACGCCGCTAGCTTTTAAATCCTCTACCAACTGCTTGCGGCATTCGTAACGGTCCATGCCAGCGTATTTACCGGCCAGCTCGTTCATCTTACCCTGCTTGTCGATAACCACTACCTGGGGCAGATTATGGCGGTTACCCACTTCAAAGTCGTTGGGGTCATGGGCTGGCGTAATTTTTACTGCGCCGGTACCAAATTCTTTTTCTACATATTCGTCAGCAATGATTGGAATAACACGGCCTACCACTGGCAGCACTAAATTTTTGCCTACCAGATGCTGGTACCGTTCATCATCAGGATGGACAGCTACCGCCGTGTCACCCAGCATAGTTTCCGGACGGGTGGTGGCAATTTCAATGCTATCGCTGCCATCCTCGGTAGGATAGCGGAAATAATAGATTTTCCCTTCCTGGTCTACGTGTTCCACTTCAATATCGGAAATGGTGGTCTGGCAGTGAGGGCACCAGTTAACAATATAATTGCCCTGATAAATCAAGCCTTTGTTGTATAAGCGCACAAAGGCTTCCCGAACTGCATGAGAGCAGCCTTCATCCATAGTAAACCGTTCCCGGTCCCAGTCGCAGGAGCTGCCCAGCTTGCGTAACTGGGTGGTGATGGTATTGCCATATTCTTCTTTCCAAGCCCAAGTACGGCGCAAAAATTCTTCCCGGCCTACTTCATAGCGATCGGTACCTTCCTCTTTTAATTGGGCTTCTACTTTCGCCTGAGTGGCAATGCCGGCATGGTCGGTACCGGGTACCCACAGCGTATTAAAGCCGCAGAGCCGTTTATACCGCACCAGAATATCCTGCATGGTGTTGTCCATGGCATGTCCCATATGCAGCTTGCCGGTTACGTTTGGCGGCGGCATCACGATGGAGAAATTCTCTTTTCCCTCCTCCATTTTGCCGGCAAAATATTTATTCTGTTCCCAAACAGAATACCAATGTTCCTCTACCTGTTTTGGATCGTAAACCTTTGATAAATTTTTACTTTCGTCCATTGCTTCTGCTCCTTTCAGCGTATTTTATAAAACTGTAAAAAAAACGCTTTCATCCTCAAAAAAGGACGAAAGCGCAGCCTCCGTGGTACCACCTTTGTTCTTGGCTTAAAACAAACCAAGCACTCTCCGCTGTAACGGGCTTACCCGACAAAACCTACTAACACAGTACATAACCAGCACTGTCCGTTGAGCCTTGTATCTCCGGGGCTACCTTCCAATGCCGCTGCCGGAAAACTCACAGCCAAGATTTTCCTCTCTTGTGACAGCTTCACACTGTACTCCTCCCCATCTAGGATGATACACAGTTTTCATTTTTCTTGATTATTTTCACAGAATAGCACAGCAGCCAAGGCTTGTCAAGAGCCGATTTGCTGCTTTTATCCTTCCAAAGCTTTTGCCGCAATTTTCTCTTCCAATATATGCAGTACCTGCCTGTCCGTCTCCTCCATCCGCTTTGCTGCCGCTTCTGTGCAGTATTTCACCAAAGCAGCCTTATCATTCTGCACAGCAAAGAAATTGGATTTTGGAAAAAACGCCGCTGTTTGTTTAATCTGTTTACGGGTTTCCTTATCATCCAGCAAATCCTTCCAGGAAATTTTCTTTTTATGCCAGATTAAGTCTAAATCTACCACTCGACTGCCACTCTGACTGTACTCCAAAGCAATCAACATTTTTTTCAGCTCCAACGGCGGCAAAAAAGTCAGCAACCGAATTTGATAGGTGCCTACTGGGTCGGAAAAGGCACTGATTTCCCTGTTCCAAGCTTCTGTGACCACATACCCCAGCTTCAGAGCCTGAATGGCTTTGAGCAGCCTTTTATACTGCAAATCGTATACCTCGTAACGGTCATAAATCCGTAAATCCACCATATGCCAGGCATTGGGTGCAAAGGCTTTTGCCAAATAACGGGGCGCATGGATGCGCAGATAAGCCAACAAGCTGGTAAACTCCTGCCGGACAAACAGAGCTTTGTCATAAAATTTGCGCTGCCCTGGTCCATCTTCCAGCAAAAAGGTCACGATGACCCCTTCGTCATTTTCTTTATATAGCAACGTACTCCAATCGGAGCATTCACAGGGAAATTCCGACTGAATTTTATCCACCACCGGCTGATGTTCGCCTAAACTGTTAAATACAATAGAAGGCGGCAATGCCCGAATGTGCGTAATCATCTGCTGGGCCTTCCCATCCATTAAATGGCACAGAACATATTCGGCAGGCTGAGCAACGCCCAAATAGACCACTTGCTGCTCTCCTGCCAGTTCATCGATAACACACAACACGCATAAAGTTTTGGTGGTATCTATTCCCAGACCTAATTGGGCCATAGGTTCACACAGAAAGTGCGCTGTTAAATATTGCACCATCGCCGACTGCTGGGTCGTTCGCACAGCAATCAATTTTGGCCCCGGCGCTACTAAAGTCAACATCATCCATCCTCCTAATTAAATTGACAATTCCGATTTTCCATATAAGGTTCGCATCAATGTCACGCTGTTTTCATCCAATCCGTGTACTTGCACCTGCTTGCCGCAGCTTTCAAATTTGTTGATAGCCTTTTTCAGTGCAGTAGCCGCCGATTCGTCCCATAAACGGGCACAAGAAAAATCCAGTACAACAGTTTGGGCGCTGTCGTGAAAATCAAAGGCATTCAGCAATGGCTCTGTCGAGGCAAAGAAAATCTGTCCTTTCACTGCATAGGTGACAGTACTGCCTTCCCGTTTGGTTTCAACGCCAATTTTAGACATCTGCACCGCAAAGAAAATGGCGGTCAGCACCAAACCCACCACTACACCATAAGCCAGATTATTGGTTGCCACTACAATAGCCACCACCAGCACAATCACCAAGGCATCGGTGCGGGGCATTCTGGTTAAACGGCGCAGCGAATCCCAGTCGAAGGTGGCAATGGATACGGTAATCATCACAGCAACCAGAGCTGCTAAGGGAATTTGTACCATCAAATCATTTAAGATAAAAATTAATACCATCAAAAAGGTCCCGGATACAAAATTAGATAACCGTCCCCGTCCACCGGAGTTGACATTCACGATGGCCTGTCCAATCATGGCACAGCCGCAGGTGCCGCTGAAAAAGCCGGAAACGATATTGGCAATACCCAGGCCTCGGCATTCCCGATTACGATCCCCTTCGGTATCGGTCATTTCGTCAATTACCTTGGAGGTAAGCAATGTTTCCACCAGTCCTACCAAAGCCAAAGACACTGAATAGGGCAAAATAATCAGAAAGGTCTCCATAGTAAACGGCACTTCCGGAATATGGAAAGGCGGCAATGCCGCTGTGATACTGCCCATATCGCCAATTGTGCGCACCGGCGCGTCAAAGACAATCGCAATAGCTGTTACCACAATAACCGCCACCAACGTGGACGGTACCGCTTTGGTTATCCGTGGAAATAAATAGATAATGGCAATCCCCAGCGCCACTAAGCCGTACATCTGCCAACATTCTCCCTGAAAATTGCCTAGCTGAGACATAAAAATCAAAATCGCCAACGCATCGACAAAGCCAATCTGCACGCTGTTTGGAATTAACTTAATCAAATTGCCCACCTTGCATACACCCAAAAGCAACATAATCAACCCACATAAAATAGTGGCCGCCATCAAATATTGGGCGCCGTAATCCCGCACCAGACTGACAATGACCAGGGCCATAGACCCTGCTGCCGCTGAAATCATAGCCGGACGGCCGCCCAAAAAGGCCATCAGCACCGTCAGCCAAAAGGAAGCGTATAACCCCATCATAGGGCTAATCCCCGCTACAATACAAAACCCTACTACCTCAGGAATGACCGCAAAGGATGATACCAGCCCGGCTAAAATATCGCCTCTGGCATTGCCAAACCATTCCCGCAACTCTTTTTTTACCTGCATAACACGTTCCGAACTCCTTTATCCTCCAATTATTTTTATGCTTATTATACGCCTCTGCAAAATTCCAGACAATTCCTTGCCGTCATTATCAAAAATTATGGAGCAATAGAAATTTTTTTCATGATAACACACAACAAAAAAGCTGCCGCAAAACGACTTTCTTCCAAAAGAGGTTTCAACAGCAGCTTTTATACAACTTTTCAACTTAGTCAGCATGCATCCGGCGGCGCAGCACCACATCACCCAACGGTTCGACTTTATCGTGTTTTTTCTGGTCTACATGGACATTCATATTGCGCAGATAATCTTCAATTTCATCACAAAGCCACAAAGCGTCCGCTTCAAAATCGGCATAGCCTTCCGCATCCAGATTGGACCAGTCATACGCATCCAAAAAATATTTTTTTAACAATTGGATATACATGGCAGCCGATGGGTCCTTTGTTTTCGCTACATTCTGAAAAAATTTCACCAGCTTAACAGCGCCGGCATTAATACCGATATCGCGTACCGCCATAGAATCGTAGGTCACCTTTGGTTTATCGGTTTCCAAAGGACGGAATTTGATGTAATCCACCAAGCGGGACAACGTATCCAACGCTTCCCCTACCGATACGATATTCTTTAATTCAGCCAAAAACTTGAAAGCCATGATTTCCAACTCCTTCATTGTGCATTTGCACATATATTCTCATAAATTGTAGGGTTCTGTCAAAATAGAATCCATAAACCAGATTATGATTTATTTCATAAAAAATACCCCGTTTTTTGGGGCAGTTATCCTGTCTCTCTCTTGTCACAGTTTTGTATATTAGCACTTGCCTTATGGATAGTCAAGCAATTTCCGCCAATATTTTATAGTGCCAAAGCACAATTTTTCTATTCAATTTTTCAGGATTTGGCAGAGAATCTTTACTTCTTTTTATCTTTGCTTTATACTAAAAAACAATCTATATTTTTGCAACCAAAGGCTGCAAGTTATTTCTTGAAAGGTAGGGCTGCTTATGCCTCAAATGAGCAACAGAATACAATTATTTACTGACTCGGTCATTCGCCGCATGACTAGAATCAGCGACGCTTGTCACGCCATCAATTTATCTCAGGGTTTTCCCGATTTTCCACCACCCAAGGCTTTAACCGACGCTTTGAAGCAGGTAGCCGACAACGGGCCGCACCAATATTCAGTCACCTATGGCGCCGAAAATTTGCGGGAGGCCATTGCGCAAAAAGCCTCTGCCACACTACGACATCCAGTATCGGCTGACGATGAGGTGCTGGTTACCTGTGGCAGCACGGAAGCGATGATGTGCGCCATGATGACCCTCTGTAACCCCGGCGACAAGGTGGCCATCTTTTCACCCTTTTACGAAAATTATATGGCCGACGCCATTTTGTGCGGCGCCGATCCTGTTTTTATTCCTTTGGTGCCGCCGTCCTATCAATTTGACGTTACGTTGCTGGAGCAGGCTTTTCAGCAGGGTGCTAAAGCACTCATTCTCTGCAATCCCTCTAATCCCTGCGGTAAAGTGTTCACCAGACAGGAACTGGAACGGATTGCCGTGCTGGCCATACAATACGATGCTTTCGTGATTACCGATGAAGTGTATGAACACATCATCTATGCGCCCAACCAACATATCTCCATTGCTTCACTGCCCGGCATGTGGGAGCGCACCATCACCTGCAATTCGTTTAGCAAAACCTATTCCATCACCGGCTGGCGGCTGGGCTATGTCATTGCGTCGGCACCTGTCATCGAAGGCTGCCGCAAGGTGCATGACTTTTTAACAGTAGGCGCACCGGCTCCTTTGCAGGAAGCTGTTGTTACAGCGCTACACTTTCCCACCTCCTATTATGAAAATCTGCAGCAGCTTTACACGCAAAAGAGACAGTTCTTTTTAGACTGTCTGGATCGCTTGGGTATCATGCACAACATTCCGCAGGCTACCTATTATGTCATGATTGATATTTCTGCTTGGTTAGCACTGCCTCAGTTTTCTGGTTGGAGCGATTTAGCCTTCTGTGAATGGATGACTGAGCACATCGGCGTGGCAGCCGTACCTGGCTCCAGCTTTTTCCGTGAACCAGTCAATTATTTAATCCGACTGCACTTTGCCCGGGAAGAAAGCACGTTAACAGAAGCGCTTCGCCGCTTAGAAAAATTGGCCGCGCAATTGCCTTAATAGATTATTAAAAAAAATTGTTTAAAAAACTTTATATGAAAAAGCAACGACGGCTTAAAAATCAACATTCTAAGCCGTCGTTGCTTTTTCGTTTTGTGCAAATTTTATCCCAACAATACTTTCATATCAGCCTCTACTGTAGTGATTGGCCCAATCTGATACTGGTCCACCAAATAATTTAAAACATTGACCGATAAAAAAGCGGGCAGCGTTGGTCCTAATTTGATATTTTTTATTCCCAAATGAAGCAGTGTCAACAGAATGCTCACCGCCTTTTGTTCATACCAAGACAACACCATTGACAGCGGCAGCTCATTGACATCACAATCAAAGGCTTCGGCCAAGGCCAGCGCAATCTGAATGGCGCTGTAAGCATCGTTGCATTGCCCAATATCCAGCAGACGGGGAATGCCGTCGATAGTGCCCAAATCTAAATCATGGAACCGGTATTTGCCGCAAGCCAAGGTAAGTACTATGGTATCCTGAGGCGTTTGCTTCACAAATTCGGTATAGTAGCTGCGATTAGCCCGCGCTCCATCGCAGCCCGCCACTAAGAAAAAATGCTTGATGGCGCCATCTTTGACAGCCTGCACCACTTGATCGGCCACCGACAACACCGCCTGATGGGCAAAGCCTGTCGTCACAGTATGACCGCCGTTCATTCCATTGAAGTGCTGTTCTTCTGCAAAGCCGCCCAATTCCAACGCTTTAGCAATCACCGGCGAAAAATCCTTAGCAGAGCCAATATGGGTGATTTCTGGATAGGAAACCACTTCTGTGGTGAACACCCTGTCCATATAGCTGCTTTTTGGCGGCATCAGACAGTTCGTCGTGAATAAAACCGGTGCCGGAAGATTGGCAAATTCTTTTTGCTGATTTTGCCAGGCAGTGCCCACATTGCCCTTCAGATGGGGATACTTTTTCAGCTCCGGATACCCATGAGCCGGTAGCATTTCGCCGTGGGTATATATATTGACACCGGTGCCTTCTGTTTGCTCCAGCAATAATTTCAAATCGTATAAATCATGACCAGTAATCACAATAAACGGGCCTTTTTCTACTGTCAAAGATACGGAAACCGGCTCTGGATGACCGAAGGTTTCCGTATTGGCCTTATCCAGCAGCGCCATACATTGCAAATTTATCGCTCCCACCTCCAACACAATAGGTAGCAGCTCTGTTACACTCCAATCCTCCTGCAGAGCAGAAAGGGCCTGGTAGAAAAAGTGGTTCACCGTTTCATCGCTGTATCCCAGCACAACAGCATGATAGGCATAAGCAGCCACACCGCGTATCCCGAATAAAAGCAACGATTTTAATGAGCGGATGTCTTCATCAGCCTCCCAAATATTTTTCATGTCGTAATCGACAGCAGCAGCCTGCAGCTTGGCGGTCTCAGCATGAACGGTATCCAACAAACGCCCGATTACGCTATCGTCAAAATTCACATTGGTTAAGGTGGTGAATAAACCTTCAATCAGTAACTGATCTATGGCTAGATTCTCCGCTTGCTGTGCTTTGGCGTGATGGGCCAAGGTGATTAACGCTCCAGTCAATTCATCTTGTAGTCGAGAGGTTTGCGCAGTTTTTCCGCAAACGCCGGCACAGCCAGTGCAGCCTGTCCCTCCTGCCGTTTGTTCACACTGAAAGCAAAACATTTTGTTTTCCATACTAACATCCTCCTGATTTTTTTATATTTTTATTGTACAGGCAGATTTCCTGCGCTGTTCTCTTCACACGATTTATTATAAAAAAGAAAAAACAGAGTTCCGTTGCCTGTGCAACATTCCTCTGCTTTCTAAAATATATTTTTTGATGGCCTATAATAAACGAAACATATTTTTGTCGTAATCTAATCGCCCTTCCTTTTTCATGTTGGATAATTCCCGAGTTAAGGCGCTCCTATCAGCACACAGATAGTCGGCCAACTCCGCCCGGCCCAGCGGGATTTCAAAATATTCTTTGCCCTGCAGCTGTGCTTGTTGGGATAAATAGGCCAAAATTTTTTCCCGCAGCGTCTTTTTAGTTACGACCTCCACTTTTTTCATCAGCTCTTGATTTTTATTGGCCAGAAGCTGCACCATATTCTCAACCAGCCGGTGATGAAAGGTGCAGGTGCGGTTACAGGTATGCAGCACTCGTTGAAAGGGCAGCAGCAGAATAACGGTATCTTCGACAGCGCGAAAGCTGACCGTTGCTGTAGCATTGCTGCCAAAGGTAAATGCCTCGCCAAAAACATCGGACTTCTGCATGCGCATCAAAATGATTTTGTGTCCCCAAAAATCTTCTTTCAGCATATCTACGCTGCCTTGAAGAATAACACCAACTTGTTGGATATGCTGGCCTTCTATAGCCAAAAATTCACCTTTTTGATAGCGTTCCACCCGATAGCCTAAGCACTGCAGCATTGCTGGCAAATCGTCTTTGGCAATTCCAGAAAACAATGGGAATTCCATAATCGTCTCAATCTTTACATCCATATTCTCACCCCGACAGTCTTGCTATTGTTTTTACCACAAATCAAGAGCAGATGCAAGAGATTTTTCGATCACAACATTTTCCAAAAAGTATTAGGCTTCTGCTGTTATCAATTGGCGACGGCGCTGAAAATATTGCCGGTTATAAGCCACTTCCTCCGAATTTGGCCGGGCAAAAGCAGCCAGCTCATTGTGCTGTTCAGCCCGCTCCCATTGACCTAAACGGTCATAGCAGACACAAAGCTGCAAATGGGGGATATAGTCGTAGTCGTCCTGCTGCACAAACTTACCGCTGTCGGGTTGCAGCTTACACTGTAGCGCTTGTTCATACCAGTAAAGCGCCTGTTCAAGGTGCTGCTGCTGTAAAAAATAATTGCCTAAATCGCAGCAAATCCCGGCATCTGGCGCTTCATAGGCCAGAGCTTGCAGCAAAGCAGGCAACACCTTTTCCGTTTGCTCCAGCTGCTGATAGCAGTTCGCCAACAACCGGCAGGCATCCACCTGGTTGACCGCCCAACCATCCGCTTCCTGTAAAAAGCGGGAAAAGACTTCGGCTGCTTCGGCAAAGCGCTGATGGCTGTATAATTCTCTGCCATAATAATACTGATCCCGCGGCTCTAAGTGTTGCCCCTCTTTTAATATAGTTTCATAGATACGCAGATTGCGCGCCGACATTTCTTTTTTCAGCGGACAATGAGTGATAGTCGCATCGCCATACTGGATATTGCCCGCTGGCTCAATAGCCTCATGCACCCGGCCCTGCCAGCAAAAACCAGCCTTACGGCGTAAAAGTCGTTCCCGACAATAAACCAGACGATTCCTGCCTGTTTCCTCCCAATTTGTATAAGGCAAAAATATCATGTCAGCGGTGCTATCTAGGTTTTCTTTCAAATTCCAAAATTTCTGCCGGTTTTCCTCGGTCAACCGGTCATCGGCGTCCAACCACAAACAATAATCCATGGTGGCTTTGGCAAACGAAAAATTGCGGGCAACGGCAAAATCATCTCTCCAGACAAAATCATAAATGGCATCGGTATATTGGGCAGCAACCTCCTTGGTACTGTCTTGCGAACCGGTGTCAACAATGATAATTTCATCTACCAAATCGGCAACGCTGGACAGACAGCGGGCCAACACCGCTTCTTCATCGCGT
>CABQBF010000060.1 GCA_902462325.1 uncultured Peptococcaceae bacterium | reverse complement strand
CTGACGACTTTGCTATCTTACCACCTCCTTACCCTTTTTGTCAACATCTTTTTTCTTCTTCTTTCGACTTTTTTCTTTCTCTCCTTCTTTCTCATTCTTTACATTCTTTATATTCTTTATATTCTTGTTAGTGGCTGGCGTCTGGTGCTCATCTGGCTGGCATTTGGCGCTCATCTGGTTATGACCTGGTCGCATTCTGGTTCGCCATTTCTCTTTTTCCACCTCTAAGTTGCTTCACTTTTCCTTTTTTACTGGTTTTCTTTTCACCTAATTTTATAGCACATCACTGAAAGCCCTATACCGCAGAACGCAAAAAAACAGGAGGCGCTGTAGAAAATTCCACAGCGCGTCCTGCTCGTGTTCGTGTGTTATGAAATGTTTATGCACGAACAAAATTAAAACTGACCTCTTAAATCCTGATCCAGTGAAATTTCACGAACCAATTCGCCTTTGTTTAATTCCACCACACAGGCGGTTTTGTCAGCGGTCACGGCTACATTATATTTCTTAGCCAAACCTTTTTTGCGGGTGATGTCCACTTCGATAAATTTATATTTATCGCCAGTTTCCCGGTTGGCTTCATCCACTTTTCCCATTTTATCCAGGCTATCGCCGAATTCCGGACTCCAGAAGCCTAACAGCACCGGCTTTTCAGATTCCACTACATTTTTCTTGAAGTCTTCCTGTTCTTCAATATACCGTTCTGCGGCCGTCGCAGCGGTAGCGCCGTCGCCGATGGCGGTAGAAACCTGACGCAGATATTTATCGCGCACATCGCCTACTGCAAATACACCGTCTACAGAGGTTTCCATGCGGTCGTTGGTATGAATCCAGCCTCTCTGGTCTAAATCCATCTGCCCTTTTACACATTCAGTGCCTGGCACCATCCCTACAAAGAAGAATACGCCCTGGCATGGATAATCGGTAATTTCGCCGGTTTTCAGATTTTTAATTTTTACGCCTTCTACTTCATCTTCCCCGACGATTTGATCCAATACAGAATTCCAAACAAAATGCATTTTTGGATGGGCAAATGCTTTTTCAGCAGCCTGTTTGTTGCAGTCCAAAATACCTTCGTCATGCAATACAACCACCGTAATTTTTGAAGCAAATTTGGCGATATACATACCTTCTTCAATAGCCTGGTCGCCGCTGCCCACTACTACAACCTCCTGATCCTGGAAGAATTCCGCATCGCAAGTTGCACAATAGGCAACGCCCATACCAGTCAGTTCCCGTTCCCCAGGAACGCCCAGTACTCTTGCTTCTGTACCAGTGGCAATAATAACGGCTTTCGCCTGATATTCATGCTTTCTCGTTTTTACAAGTTTTATATCGCCGCTGAAATCGACAGATTTTACTTCTTCTTTCTTTACTTCCACACCAAAGGATTGGGCATGTTCTGCCATTGCAGCAGTTAAATCCGGACCGGTAGAGCTTTTATAGCCAGGATAGTTTACAATTTCTCTGGTTGTAAACGCACGGCCCCCCAGAGAACCTTTTTCCAGCAACAATGTTTTCAATCTGGCGCGACCGCCATAAATCCCAGCACTTAAACCTGCAGGACCACCGCCGATAATAATTAAGTCATACAATTCTTCTGCCATGAAAATAACCTCCTAGATATTATCTCGAATTTGCTTTTATAATATTTTGATAATTGAAATCCTTCTGTTGTTTATTATATAACAAATTTATAGATTTTTCACATAGCTTCCGTCAATATGGCCATACAAGTTATTTATGCCGCTGCTCTAACATCATTCGTTCGATTGCCCTTTTTCCTGCATTGCCTGCTCCAGCATGTTCCGCACCAATGCCGCATCACCGCCGCACGCATGGATGATAGCTGTAACAGCATCATACCCCAGCGTTGGAATATACGCGGTGGCAAAGGCGCAGGATTGCTCTAACAGATAGGCGCACTGTGCCTGATTGGCTTGTACCAATTCAATGCAGCGGGTACGGAACAGCCCGATACCATGCTCCAGCAAAGAAAGGCTTTCTAATAAGCTGTCCGCAATCAACGGCAAAAAGGCATTCAGTTCAAATTCGCCATGGGCGGCGGCCATGGTAATGGCCGGGTCGTTGGCAATGACTCGCATAGCCACCTGCATGGTCATCTCCGGAATCACCGGATTGATTTTGCCGGGCATGATAGTACTGCCTTTTTGCATCGCAGCCAGCCGCAATTCTCCCAAGCCGCCTTTTGGCCCCGAATTCATCAGCCGCAAATCGTTGGCTATTTTCATCAAATTTACCGCTAACGCTTTCAGTAATCCCGATACTTCCACAAAAACATCATTATTTTGCGTAATATCCATGGGATATTCAGCCTCTGCCAGTCCAATCCCTGTCAATTCCCGCAGTTTTTCTATGATGGTAAACCGATAGCGCCGTTCTGCCGTATCGGCTTTCCCCACCGCAGTCCCGCCGAGATTGACCTGCCGCAGCCGTTCTTCAATTTTATAAATGCGCCAGCGGTCACGGGCAATGGCTTGCGCGTAGGATCCAAACTCCTCGCCCAATGTGATTGGCACTGCATCCATTAACTCGGTGCGGCCCAGCTTGTTAATATCGCCAAATTCCAATTCTTTACGCTGCAAAGCCTGCTGCAGTTTGGCGCATTCTTCGCTGACACTGCGCAATAACGCAATGGCGGCAATCCGCAGCGCTGTCGGATAGACATCATTGGTCGATTGGCCCCGGTTTACATCATCCAATGGATGTACGCCCGCTCCAGCCAGAGACGCCAATACTTCATTTACATTCATATGGGTTGTGGTGCCGGCGCCGCCTTGCAGGGCATCCACCTGAAATTGGTCGTCGTGCTGCCCGCTCAGCACCTGATTGCAGGCTTTCTCGATGGCGGCATAGGTTTCCGGTTTTATATTTAAACTCTGATAGGTTTGCGCCGCCGCCTTTTTCACGGTCACAATGGCGTACACCAGCCGTAAATTAACCGGTTTGTACGCCAATGCAAAATTATCTAAGGCTCTGGCAGTCTGCAATCCATACAGCGCATGGTCTGGCAGCAATGCGCTGCCCAATTCATCCTGTTCTGTTCGCATGATGACTCGCCTCTTTTCCTAGCCTTCCAACATCGCCACTAAATGGGGGAATATTTCAATGCTTCTCTTTAAGATACCCTGCATATAGGCAATGGCAATGCCATAATTGGTGAAAGGAATATCCTGATCGGCAGCGCATTTTTGCCGGTACTTCATCTCCCGCTCATTGAGCATACAACCACCGCAATGGATAATCAACCGATAGGGCGATAAATCGTCGGGGAATTCTGTGCCGGAGGTAAAGGCAAATTGCAGTTGTTTACCGGTATAATTTTTCAGCCAGCGCGGCATTTTTACCGAGCCGATATCATCACATTGCCGGTGATGGGTGCAGCCCTCCGAAATTAGCACCGTATCGCCGTCCTGCAGCTTTTCAATGGCCGATGCGCCCAGCACTGCGCCTTGCAGTTGTCCTTTATAACGGGCCATCAAAATGGAGAACGACGTCAGCGGAATATCCAGCGGCGTATCAGCCGATACTTTAGAAAAAGCCTGACTGTCGGTAATCACCATAGCTGGTTTTTTGCCCAAATGCTCCAATGTTTCCCGCAGTTCAAATTCTTTCACCACAATGGCTACAGCGTCGGCCTCTAAAATATCGCGGATTGTCTGCTGCTGCGGCAAAATCAGTCGGCCTTTCGGAGCTGCTTTGTCAATTGGCGTTACCAGCACCACAAAATCAGCCGGATGAATCAAATCGCCCACAATACGCAGTTTCGAGTCTTCTGTAGCGGCCAGCTTGCCAATCTGCTCCTTCAGCGCCTCAATTCCGGTTCGCTCTGTAGCGCTGACCAGACAGGCATTTGCTTCTAATTGCAGCACTGTACCCTCCGCCAACAAATCGCTTTTGTTATATACAAGAAGATAGGGAATTTTTTTATCCTCAAAAATTTGAATCAGTTGGTCTTCCGCTTCGCTGCGACCTGCGGTGCAGTCAATCACCAACACCGCCACATCTGTTTTGTTCAGCACCTGCCTTGTTTTGCGCACCCGCAGTTCCCCCAGCGCGCCTTCGTCATCAATCCCCGGCGTGTCAATAATCATCACCGGACCTATGGGTAACAGTTCCATGGCTTTACTCACCGGGTCCGTTGTCGTGCCGCGAACGTCGGAAACTACCGCCAGTTCCTGACCGGTCACCGCATTCACCACGCTGGATTTTCCCGCGTTTCTCCGTCCAAAAAAGCCAATATGTACCCGTTCTGCCGATGGCGTTGCATTTAAACTCATGTCGATTCCTCCTATAATTTCATAATCAGCCTATCCAGTTCTATCTTTCAGTATAGCATACTGAAAATTGCAAAACAACGAAAGGCCCTTTATAGTTTGTATTCTTACGCCTGTCAAATTCCATGCCAAACAAAAAAGCAGACAGACGCTTGCAACCATGCGTCCATCTGCTTTTTCTCTCGTTTCAGTTTTTATTTTTTCATCTTTTAGTCTTCGTCGCTGCTGACAACGCCATTGCGATAGTTTTCAATCGCTTTGCGCATTGCTTCCACACCGATTACCGAGCAGTGCATTTTCTTTTCTGGCAGGCCGCCCAGCTCTTCTGCAACGGCTTCTTCTGTCATTTTATAAGCTTCTTCTACGGTTTTTCCTTTAATCATTTCTGTCAGGATGCTGCTGCTGGCCACTGCTGCTGCACAACCAAATGTTTCAAAGGTCACATCGGTAATAATATCATTTTCTACTTTCAAATAAATGATAGTAGAATCGCCGCAGTCTGGATTGCTCACTTCTCCGATTGCTGTTGGATCAGCCATATCCCCCTGATTGCGTGGATTTTTCGCGTAGTCGATTGTTTTTTCTGTAAATTTAACTGCTTCCGCCATGTTTCATTCCACCTCCACAAGCTTATTTTGAACTGCTCCCACCAATGCAAAACTGTCTGGGAACAGCGGCACTTTTATATTGCTTTTTATGGAAAGCCATATTATCTTATTAAAGCACAATCTCATCTTTTTTTCAATATCTTTGCTAATTTTTTATAGATTAATTTTGCAAGTCCGCTGTCTTCTTCCAAGCTCCAGTAAATATGACATTGAGCGTCTGGCGCGGTAATAATGCCGGGCTGACTCCACCGTTCCATTTGTATGCGGCATCGTTTCCGCCGTCCGCGCCGTATATAACCGACCTGCACCATAGCGGGCAAAATATATTGCTGCTGCAGGAACTGCTGACGATTTTCCACGGGCTTGCCATCCAATTGAAAAATCCAGTCCGCACTGCGCAGCCCTGCCCGCGCCGCCGGTGAACCCTGCTGCACATCTAATATCAGCACACCCCGCTCCGACGCTGTAAAAGGACCGTCATGCTGCAATGCCCTGCGTTTTCCATACCAGATGACCGCCTCATGCCCCAACGGCGCAAAAAGCGCTGGCAACAAAAGGCCAAATCTGCTGTGCTGTGTCAGCAGCACCAGCAATAATAAGATTATGCTGTAGAGCAACAACAAAAAAGCCGATTGCCGAATTTTTTCTTTCATTCTGTGACGCACAACTAAATCGCTGTACCCTAAGGCCGCCAACACAGGCGCTAACATATATAAAGCTGTCGGCTGCTGCCCTTGCAGAGCGCCTAAAACCGGCCACCAATCAGGCATCAGCATAAAACCGGCTTGGGGCAGTGCTGCTGCGCCGGATAACCCCATCAGCATCACCAACGGCAACGGCCACACCATTTGCAGCAAAAAGCCGCCGGTAATCTGCTGCCGTCCGTTCTGCAAATAGATGGGCAAGGCGTTCAAATGCCCTGTCGTCAAAACCAAAAAAGCCTCTGTACAGTGCAGCACCGCTACTGTTGCCAATAATTGGGCACAGTCCAAATGGGGCCAGCCCCACAGACAGTTGCAAACTGCCAAAATGCCGCCCGAATAGGCAAAGCAAAGAAAACGCTGCCGCACCAAAAGCAACAGCAGCGCTATCATCCACAAATATTCCAGACCAATCTTATCCAACGTAACCCCTAACAATAACAATAACGCACTGGCCAGCATACCGCCCACCAAACCGGCCGCTACTGTGACAATCACTATTTTGCCGACGGGTTCGCGCCGCAGCTGAAACATCTCTTGTTTCCGTTTGGCCCGTTGGCGGGCCTGTAAAAACACAAGAAACACTGTTAACCAAAACACCGGGGCGTACAGGAGCGTGCCAAGCTGCCAGAAAATCTGTTGTAACACCTGCATCGCCAGCATTTGCCTCACCTCATCTTTTGCTCCAACACCGTGATAGCCTGCTCCAGTTGGGTATCCACCGTGGCATTTTCTGGCAGTTCTACCACTACATCGGGCTTAATGCCTACACCGTTGATATCATTTTGCTTTGGCGTCAGATATTTTGCTTCGGTAATTTTCATTGCAGTACCGTCGGCATACAGATACACGCCCTGTACCAGCCCTTTACCAAAGGTTTGGGTTCCCACCAGGGTAGCCACGCCGCTATCCTTTAAAGCGCCGGATAAAATTTCCGACGCACTGGCCGTATTGCCATTTACCAGCACCACCAGCGGCACATCCAGTTGGGCTTCGGTAGCGCTTTTGGTATCTACCTTGCCATCGGCGGCCACCACATGCACAATAGGACCGGACGGCACAAATACTCGCGCCACTTCCACGGCTGCGTTCACTTCGCCGCCGCCATTGTCCCGCAAATCCAAAATCAGACCGTCAAACCCTTCCTGCAGCAGCGTATTGATTTGCTCCGCAAACTCGGTAGCCGTTTGCACAGAAAACTCACTGATACGCACATAGGCAATCTGCTGGTGATCTTCTAAAATTTGTCCGTCAACGGTTTTGATATTGCCCAGCTTAAACCGTTCTACTGTGAAGGTCTGCTCCGCGCCATTGCGCTCTACGGTAATTTCCACCGTTGTTTCAGGACGGCCCCGCATCAACGACACCGCCATATCCAGCGTCATATCGGCCGTACTTTTGCCGTCAATGGCTTTGATGATATCCCCTGCTTCAATCCCTGCTTTTTCTGCCGGGCTATCCGATATGGGCGACAAAATAACAAAATCGCCGTTCTCATCCTCCGCAGTATAGACGCCAATCCCATACACATCACCGCTGACCTGCTCCATAAAGCCGGTAATGGTATCGGCGTCAATATAGGTTGTGTATTTATCTCCCAAACTATCCAACATGCCTTTGATGGCTCCATCGGTCAGCGTACTGGCGTCAGAGTCCCATAAATATTTACTTTCAATCAACGTCACTGTGCGTACAAGCTTCTGCACATGTCCCCAGTTGGTCACCACCACAATGCCTACACAAACGGTGGTCAGACAGCAAATGGTCAAAATGACATCCCGCAGCACCCTCCATGCTTTCTTCATTCCGGCATCCTCCCGTTATCTATCTTGTTTATTATACGATTTTTTTCTGCATCTATGCCAAATCTATGAAAAAACAGAACGCACTGCTGTTTTTACAAACAACGTGCGCTCCGTTCCAGCTTATACTTTCAAATATTTTTTAATGGCGATATTACTGCCCAAGGCGCCCAGCAATGTTCCGCCTACCAGCAACACCAGCATAATCAAATACATCAGTTGTGGATCCTGCAGCAGTGTAACGAAGGTAATGCGTTCGGTAATATAACGCAAAATAGCGTCGTAGCCAAAATAAAGCACCACATCAGCCAGCAGCGCACCAACCACACCAATCAGCAGCCCTTCCAGAAAAAATGGAATCCGCACATAAAAATTGGTGGCGCCCACATATTTCATAATATTGATTTCTTCCCCGCGGGTAGCTACAGTAAGACGAATGGTGCTGTTTACCAGGAACAACGCGATAAGCAACATCCCTGCCACTACTGCAATACAGGCAATTTCCAACGTATTGGTGAGAGAAATCATATTTTCCACAACGTCCTGACCATAGCGCACCAGCTCAATTTGCGGAAATTTCTCTGCATCGCTCAAATAAGACACGGCGCTTTCGATCTGCTCCATCTGCTCCATTTTGATATGATAAGCGTCCGGCAACGGATTGGTGCCGCCCATGGCCTCTGCTAGCTGCGTAGAATCAAATTGATCGCTGAGCCCCTCCAACGCGTCTTCCTTGGGTACAAAAGTAGCCTCTTTAAACCCGGTTAATTTATGAAAAGACTGCTCCAGCGCCAGAGCGTCTTCCCGGCTGACATCGTCGTTTAAAAACACCACAATTTCCAGCTCATTCTCCATATTTTTAGCCATAAACTCACTGTTTGCCGCCAGAAGCGTGGTAACGCCCAGCACCACCAGCATAGTCGCCACCGTCAGCACCGACACCAGCACCATGCCTTTATGCCGCCACAAGGAGCGCACTGTATCGCGAAATCCATATTGCAGATATCTAAATAAAATCAACTTTATACCCTCCCTGCTTATCATCGCGGATTAACTCGCCATGGGCCAATTCTAACACCCGATGGCTGGCGCGATTTACAATGCCGCTGTCATGGGTGGCCATTACAATGGTGGTTCCCTTGATGTTAATGTCATTGAGAATATCCATAATTCCCTTGGCCGTTTCCGGGTCCAGATTCCCGGTAGGCTCGTCAGCAATAATAATCTGCGGATTGTTGACAATGGCGCGGGCGATAGCAACGCGCTGCTGCTCGCCGCCGGACAATTCATCGGGGAAATGGGTCTTGCGGTCTTCTAAGCCAACCAAACGCAGCGCATAATCGACCTTACGCTCTACTTCCCGCCGGCTGGCACCCAACACTTCCACCGCAAACGCCACATTTTCAAAAGCGGTGCGGTCCCCCAGCAGCCGGTAATTCTGAAAAATAAAACCGATATTGCGGCGGTAATGGGGAATTTGCCGCTGCTTTAAGCGGGTAATGCTCTTGCTGTTTACCAAAATATTGCCCTCCGTAGGCAACATTTCCCGAATTAACAACTTGGTAAAGGTGGATTTTCCCGCGCCGCTGGCGCCCACCAAAAATACAAATTCGCCTTCTTCTATTTTTACATCAATATGTTTTAAGCCTACTGTGCCATTTTGAAATTCCTTCGACACATTGATAAACTGAATCATGTCTAGCCTTCACTCCCATCTACCGCTTCAAACCGGCGCGGCAAATACTCCATTTTTTCTCTATTGTATAGTATAACAGATAAATGTGTGTAATTGGTGAAAATATTGAAATTATTTTATACAATTTTTGCTTTCTTGCCAAATAAATAAAAAAGCGTCACCAATTTGGGAGACTTTGCAGCTAAAACTCCGTTTACCCCTCTACAATAATGTCCGCCGCCTGCACAGGGATTACTTTTTGCAGGCCAGATAGCGGCAACTCCACCTGGTAGCCGATTTTGCCAGCGCTGAACATGATGGTTTCATAGTCGGCGGCAGTTTGATGGATAACCGTTTTAAACAGCTTTTTCATGCCAATCGGCGAACATCCGCCATGCACATAGCCGGTCAAGCCCAATAAATCTTTGGCTTTCAGCATTTCAATGGACTTTTCGCCCACAGCCGCCGCTGCTTTTTTTAAGTCCAGCTCGGCCAGCACCGGCACCATAAACACATAATGATTCTTTGATTTTCCGGTAGTCACCAGCGTTTTAAAGGCCCGGTTCGGGTCCTGATGCAAGGCCTGCGCCACTTCCGCGCCGCTGATTGCGCCTGTATCTGCATAACAATGATGCTGATAGGCAATCTTTTTTTGATCCAATACCCGCATCACATTCGTTTTCATATCTGATTTTGCTGCCATTATAAATTCCTTCCTTCCAGTCTTTTTTCCATTATAGCATGTCCCCCGCCGCCCCGCTACCGCCTGCTGCAAGAAAATATCTTATTCGGAACATTGCCGCTAAAAATCACCGACTTCGGTTTAAAGCTATGTTTTTCCGGCAACACTATCAGCAGAAAGAGGTGTTGACAAAATGAAAAAGAGATGGATTGCAGCATTTTTGCTGAGCGTTATTTGCTTATCCAATTTAGAAATTTCAGAACAAATTGATAAAAACAGTCTCATTCGTATTCATGTGCTGGCCAACAGCGATAGTCAGGCCGACCAGCAGCTTAAATTGCAGGTAAAGGACGATGTGGTGCGCTACTTAGAGCCGCAGTTAGCCCAATCCCATTCTATTGAGGAAAGCCGACAGATTATCCAAAATCATCTGCCCCAGTTGGAACAAACCGCCAAAAATACTCTGCAACGACTCAACAGCAATTACGACGTAACGCTGCAATACGGCCATTTCGATTTTCCTGTAAAATACTATGGCGGCTTCAGCTTGCCTGCCGGAAATTATGAAGCGCTGCGCATGTTAATTGGGGAAGGGAAAGGCCATAACTGGTGGTGCGTGCTGTTTCCGCCCATGTGCTTTACCGACAGCGCCACCTCCGCTTCCGGCAAATACACGGAGCAAACACCAGAGAAAAAAGTCGTCATAAAACTGAAAAGCGTGGAGCTATTAAAAAAATGGACAGGCCAGGAAACAACAGCAGAGGAACCAGCCAACCAACAAGCATAATCAAGAAAAAAGCCGTAGGTATCCAGAAACAAAACCTACGGCTTTTTTGTATTACACAAAAATTTTTCTGATAAGCCACAACACCGGCTCCAAACCATGTCCGGCAAAAATAAACAACGCGAATAAAAGCAATGGACTCCAAATACAGAGCAAGCAAAACAAAATCCATCGTTTCTGCTGTCTGGTCGTTTTCTCCTGTTTCATAGGTTACACCATCCTTTTCAGTTCTCACCGAGCGGCTTAGCTCTATTCTCAGTATAACATGAAACAGTATCTGTGTTTTAACCAGTTAAGCGAAAAAAGCTACCAATTACGACACATGCGTATTTTTTAGCTGGATTTGCTGATTTCTGCAAAATAAAAATCCAAGGTATCCTGCGGCATACTTTCCGCCACAATCCCATGCACATTCAGCATCACGCTGCCCGCATAGGATTCGCCTACCCGGTTTATGCCCCGTCCTACGCTCCAGCCAATGGCAACGGCAGGTTGGATTTGCTGTCTGTTTTCGCTAAAACTGTCTACCACCAACGGCGTATCCAAACAATAACAGCTCTCTACGGTATCAGAAATTCCGGTAGCCCAGCCGGCTAAAGCGCCGACATAGGTTGCCTGACAATCGGCAATCACAGCCGCTGTCGCAGCACAATTTACAATGGTACCGGCATGAACGCCTGCAATGCCGCCCAAGGCCGGCCCGTTTTTGGCTGCAATACCAGCAGTAGCGCCGGAGATACTTCCACTGCTGCGGCAATTACTAATCACACCGCGATTTTGCATTCCCACAATGCCTCCAGCTTCTGCCATGCCGCCCACGCTTTCTGCCCGCACGCAAGCGTTACTGGAGCATCGGAGAATTTGTTGCCGGTAGGTATTGCCGCCGATGCCGCCCACAAAAATATTGGCCTCTTGATGGATTGTGCGCCCTTCAATCACACCAGTTACATGTACCTGCTCCACCAGCGCCTGAGAAATATAGCCAGCCAAGCCTGCCACATACAAGCTCTGTCCGCCAACCACATAAAACTCTACAGCAAGCTGCAAATTGCGCACCTCGGCATGTTCTTCCAATACACCAAAAAAACCAAAATAAAAGTTGGCTTCCAATCCGATGGAATCCTGATGGGGCATTTCCGCTGTGCCGATTTTCAACCCGGAAATGGTGTGGTACTGCCCGTCAAAATGGCCGTTGAAGGCATATTCGCCTTCTCCCACCGGAATCCAATCGCCGCCGGTCAGTTGAATATCATGATCCAATTGGATGTAAAGACCTCGATAATCCATGTTCTCTGTCAAAGATACTGCAAAGGCCCGCAATTGTTCCTCTGTTTGAATTTGAAATGGATCCTCCTGCGTACCGATACCGCCGGCAAATAGAAAGGCTACATCCAACAGGCCACGACTGGTATCCAAGCCATAAAAGCCCCCACTTGACGGCGTTAATGGATGATTTCCAATTGTTGTATCCTCCGAACTGCATGCTTGCTCCATCCAATCTAAAAGCATTTACATTCCTCCTGACAAATGAAGTTTTTCAATTTTTATCTGGTTATGATTTGCGTATTAGGATAATAAAATTCATGGCAAAAAGATAGAATATCTATATCTTTATAAGCGTATGCTAATGTATTGAGAAAAATATAACGACTAGCTTGGCGCTAATCGTTATATTCAAATTTTAGTTTAGTATAGCATATCATCATATATTTTTCAATACTTTTTATTGATTTCGCACATTATTTTTGTTGTTGGCAATTACACTGTGCAAACTATGCAATCACCTACGCCTGCACTGTATAACGCAGCCATACAACACTGCCTTCCAAAACCTCTGCCTGCTGTAATTGAAAACTCATCGGTACATCGGCAGACAAGCCGTCCCGCACGGCAAACAACGCCGGCGTATCGTTGGAACCATCGGCGGCTGGCGCCAGCACAATGCTTACTTCATCGCAAAAACCGGCCTGCAAAAATGACCAATTTAATACACCGCCGCCACCCAGCATCAGCGTTTCTATGTGAAAAAGCCGATATAGTTTTTCCATCAGCACTCTATAATCCAACCGATCTTCTCCGGCAATGATATAAGAAATCTGTAATTTACGCAAAAATGCTTTGTAGGCGTTGCTGGCTTATCCTGTCAGCACCTCCAACACATGGGCAGTGGTATCCACATAGGTGAGCCGATTGCTTTCCCAACCCAACTTTCCCGAAGGGTCCACCGATACATAATACATACCGGCATGGGTATCCGCCACAAAATCACCCTCCGGCACTGGAGGCACTGTTTCATCTAAAGCAGGCTTTTTATAAAAGGTAAAATTATCGTCCGTCGTAACACGGCCCGAAAGCCAGCCTTGATGCCGATAATAGGGTTTGGCGCCAAAAGCGATATTGTAAAAAGCGTCGCTGGCCGCCGCACAAGCGGGCGTATCCATGTAGGCGCCCATAATCTTCCCATCCAGGGAAGTTAGCATATGACAGAAAATATATGGTCGTTTGATAGGTCATTCCTCCTCGTTGACTTTGCAACTATCGCATGCTACAATGCAGTTGTTGTTCTCGTAGCTTTATTTTACAGCTTAAAGTTCACTTGAAGTCAATCTATTTTTACAAAATTTTTTACGAATGGAGAAATCATGATGCCTTATACAATTGGAGAAATGGCAAAAAAGATGCAGGTAGCGCCTTCTACGCTTCGTTATTATGATAAAGAGGGCTTGCTGCCCTTTGTAGAACGCTCCGAGGGTGGCATCCGCATATTTAAAGAAACCGATTTTGAATGGCTGTTTATCATCGAATGCTTAAAGAAAACCGGCATGTCCATCAAAGACATTAAAGTTTTCATTGATTGGTGCATCGAAGGCGACGTCACCATCGACCAGCGTTTAGCCTTAATCGATCAACAACGGGAAAAGGTATTGGCGCAAATCCAACAGCTGCAGGAAACCTTACAGACGCTGGACTACAAGCATTGGTATTACCAAACCGCCCAAGCTGCTGGTACCTGCGCCATCCATGAGCAACTGACAGAAGCAGCTATCCCTGCTGAACTTCGTCCAGCTTATCAGCACAGCAAGCATCTGGATTTTGACCAATAATACCAAGCGCTATCGGAACTCTTACCCATTTTTCTGAGCAGTGTTTTGCTTCCCAAAAAACTTACCAATCCTCACAGTTTCGTCACTTTTCTATCACAAATCTCTTAAAATCGGTTGCTATACTGTTAACGCAACAACAACATGGTTTCTACAAAAAGAAAGACCAACTATAAAAAGTCAAGCAGGTAATAGAAAAAATAAAAAGAAATT
>CABQBF010000059.1 GCA_902462325.1 uncultured Peptococcaceae bacterium | reverse complement strand
GGCAGCAGCTTATCTAAAATGGGCGCCAGATAGGCCTCCTGCTTTTCTTCGATGCTGTCATAGTAGTTGGTCAAATCACTTTCCCCTGTAGCGTTGAATCCGGCCGGGCTCCGGCCAAATAGGCGGGTTACCGGAATTTCACAGGCCCCGGCAATATCCAGCATAAAGCTTTCATACACATCATTAAGTCCTGTAAAGGTATACTGCTTACTGTCAAATTCATCGTCCTTGCCGATGATGGTCAGGCCCGAGTTGTTCATCATCCAGTTGATGGTCTGCATGACGTTGTGGAAGTCCTGCTGCAGCTGGGTGTCGCCCAGGCTTAACAAATCGGTCATGCCGGTTTTGTAAATGCGCAGATTGGCCAGAAAGACCAGATTGGCGATATTAAAGCTGGTATTGTCCCGCTTTTTCAGTTCGTCAAAAACCGATTCCACCACCGACGCGCCCCACTGCTGCTCGGCCCATGCTTCCCATAAGGGCAAGGCGTTGCCGGTAAAGCGCAGCACCCGACTGTGATGCACCCGCAGCATACGACCATCCTGCAAGGTCATCTGATAGTATTTGGGCAGGCCAAAATCGGGGCTGGTAATATCGCTGACCAGCTCCAGTTCCGGGCTAATCCCACTCCAGCGGTCCAAGATTAACAGCCCTTTATAGCTGCCCGGCATGATGAACCGGTAGTCTAAAGGCTCATCCATGTAGGCACTCTCGCCATCGAGCAGGATAATGCCTGCCGCGCCGCCGTAAAGCCGGCCCCATTTGAGCCCTTCCAGGATGCGGGCCTTGGTCTGAGTGCGGCGCAGCACCTTTTCCAGCTTGCTCAGCTGCTCCGGCGCTACCTGGGTTTTCAGCTTGATCCAGTTCTTGCACATATCCTCCGGTATGACGTCCACAATCTTGCGGACAATCCAGTGATTGCGGTAGAGACTGTTCAGCGTTGTATAGTCCTGGGTCAGCCTGGTCAGCGGATAGCTGGTGGCTTCCAGCAGACTGGGCATACCAACGCCCAGCCTTGCCAGCACGTTCTGAAAGCTGTCCGCTGTATAAACGGTCGTTTCCTGTTTTGCTGGCTGCGCTCTTGTCTTTTTTCTTGCCACTTTGTTATAACCTCCTCGGATGAATTATGGTCTTACAAAAATAGCGCAGCGCGTCACAGGCATGGTCATTGACCTTGACTGGCTGCTCTACGCCCCTAAGCACCGCCTTCTCATCCCAGATATAGCCCTGTAATTCTGCAATGAGCCGCTTGCACCGCTCATGCACCCGAAGCTTTCCACTGGCAAAGAGGGAGGCGGTTATGCGGATTCCGTCTAATACTTCATGGTCTGCGTCCTTCACCCGCAAGCCCCGCTTGCGAAGCTCTGTCTTAAAGGAGAGGGCCGAAGGGTCCAAAATATAATAAAGGACCTCGCTACTGGCAAAGCCAGTCAGGTCCTCGGCATACTCGCTGTCTGTTTTTTGTTTTCCTTTTTCCCGGCCGCTGTAGTAATATTCTCTGAGCACCCAGATTGTCTGACCGTCGTCATAGATATCCAGGAAGGCGCAGGCGTTGCTGGTGCCGTAGTCGATGGCCACATAGCGGCGGGTATGGGGATGATGGATCATGCCTATTGGCACATCGCTGTCTTTTATGATATTGGCGCTGCTGAACATGTCATAAATCAGGCCGTCCGCCGATACCCACCGGCCTTCAATGTAGCGCCTGTAGAATACGCCCACATACATGCTGCGGTAGCGGCGCTTGACTGCTTCTGTCAGGGACAGATTGTCCTCCATGGTAAAGTGAAGGTAGACCAGCCGCTTGCGTTTTGCTTCATCTTCGGCCCCAATGGCATCGATCCAGTTGACTTTGAACCAGTGCAAGGGATTGGCGGGGTTACAGTTGAACCAGAACTTGCTGCCATCGACGGAGCAGCGGCCGGTGGCCTGGTTGACAAAGGATTCGGGCATCAATGCCACTTCATCAAAAAAGACCCCGGCCAGGGTAACGCCCTGCACAAGGTCCTGACTGCTTTCATCCCGGCCGCCAAAGAGATAGAAATAGTTCTCTGCGCCATTTCGCCTGATGATGAGCATGTTATCTGCCCGTTTGTCGGTGACGCGGTATCCCCTGGCCTTTAACATCAGCTTCAAGGTGGTGATGACATTGCGCCGCAAGGAGCCGATGGTTTTGCCGCACAGGGCAAAGTTTTGGCCTTGAAAGCTGTCCATGGCCCACATCACAAAGGATAAGGACATGGATAAGGTCTTTCCGGAGCGGATCGCGCCGTCTGCTATGATGCCGTCCAGCGCCTTTACCGGCGAATCGGGCAGCCACCAGGTCAGGATTTTCAGCTGCTTGTTACTGAACGGCTGAAAGCGGAATATCGCCTGCTTCTGCGGCTTCATCGCTCCATACCTCCCCCGCCTTGCCCGATAATGCTTCGAGGAAGCCATCATCGGCGGTTTCTTCAGCGTCCTGGTCATGCTCTTTGAATAATCCCAAATGGCGGCCCAGCTTATCCAGGGCATCCAGCTTGTTATGCAGCTTCACCTCAATGCCGTTGTTGCCCTGTTTAATGCTGGCGATGGCTGCCCGCTTATTGGCTGGAATATCCTTTGTAGGCGTCAGCTGCACCATAGGGAAACCGTCTTCATCGGTTATCTGCACATAGTCTGCCACATCGGCAAAAGCAATGGCTGCCAGTTCTCCAATGACGCGCTCTTGAGTCACCTCCGTGCGCCTTTGCAGCGCCTTTTGCCGCTCTGCCAAATAGGCTGCAACCTTAACATTTCTTAACAATCTGGCCGCCGCACTAGCCGCCACATCATCCTTTTTCACATTCTTATATACCGCCTTATATGCCCTGGTGGCATTCAGGTCTACCAGATACTCTTCCACAAACGCCTTTTGCTTTTCTGTTATCGTCAATGCCACCTCCTTTTGGGCATGAAAAAAGACACCGGCTAGGGTGTCTTTGTCTCAGTATTCATAATGGGTCCACATACTAATAATTTTCACAATTTTTTCTTCTTCAAAAACCTGATACACCAAACGATGCTGCAGATTAATCCGTTTGGAATAGGCTGTCGCCATATTACCGCTTAACTTTTCATAGGACGGCGGATTTTGAAAAGGATTTTCTTTCAAAATTTCAATGAGCTTTTTCGTTTTTTCATCCAGCTTCGCCGCCTTCAACAATGGAATTTGTTTCACCGCAGTTTTTGTATAAACAATCTCATACATTACCAAACGACCTCATTTTCTGCAACACAGTCCTCCAGCGGAGTATGAATCCCTTCTATGATTTCATCTCTTACTTTCGGATTTGCATACAAATATAGCGTTTCCATTAAACCATTATAGGCGTCTTCACTTAAAACTACCGCATTACCTTCTTTTGTCGTCACATTGATGACTTCGTTGTACTCAATTGCTTTATTCAAGTAGCCAAACACATCTTTACGAAAATTGGTCACATTCACCATTGTCATAGCAAATCCCTCCTTTCTATGTACATTATACTGTACATGTTGCAATATTGCAACACAAAAAGAGCCACCCGCCGGCAGCTCTCTGAAAGGAGGTACATGTCTTGGCTCGCCTGTCCAAAACTTCCACGCTACTATCCTACCACATAAAACCGGATAAAAGGTGGGCATTTTTCGGGCATAAACCGGACATTTTCCGGGTATTTTCCGGACATTTGCAAAAAAATTGGGCTACCGGTCATCACTCCGGCAGCCTTCTGCGAATAATCCTACCTGATTTGTCTCTGGATAGTACAGACTAATGAACATCTGCAGCGCTCTTACATTCAAATTCTTCCGCACATAATCTTCTGAATACCCTGCACACCTTTGATACACCATCACCCAAGGAAGCAGTTCAATGTACTTCCATTTCAATAGGGACTGGTATGGCTCGGAAAGCGATTCCAAAATCACATCTACTTTTTTATTCTGCAATTCCAACCATGTAATTTGTCTCTGGATTTTGGCCAACTGCTCCGGAAGCTGCTCGATACGCTGCACTTCGCCCTCAACCATAGATGCAACTTTATTGGTATGTGCGGCCATCTGGTCATAACTTACTGCACTAACACCAGGCGCCAACTGCTCCAAGGCCTGATATTCGATTTTCAGCAGCTTCATTTGCGCTTCCCGTTTATGGTATTCGCCCAAAAGCACGATGGCTTTCTGTTTATACGCTTCCATATCCATACCAGCTATCCCCTCCATTCCTTACCTATCGCACCACGCATCCTTCACCGGATAGAGTATCCACGGCTTTCCATCTACAGTATACCGTATCATGCTGCCATGCTCAACCTCCATCCCGTCCAAAATATGCAAATGTTTTTCGTATTGCTTTCTTTCCTGCTCACTGGCAACCTGCATGAATTTTTCTTTGCTGAATTTCATCGTGCCTGTTCCTCCTCATACAGTCTGAGCAGATTCAAATATTTTTCTGAGAAGATATAGGCGTATACTCCTTCATGATTCACATCATAAATCTTTAACGTTGCTGTATAGGTCTGGTCATCCAGATTCTGCAGCAATACAGCCAGCCCGTCATATTTTTCAATCAGGCCAAACTGCTTGTTGCTGATATCCATGCAATGGCCTAGTTTATCGCTGAATACGCGGCGCAGCTCTGCCGGCTTGTCATCGGCCTGCGGCAGAAACGCGTCTGACAAATAGGCTTCTTCTTCCTCGCTGCTTTCCAGAATACGCCGCAACCATTCCGGCAACTCTGTAGCCGCAGCGCATACTAGACCGGTAATGCCCTCCGGAATCCGCGCGATCATCGGGCCGGAGCAGAGATATTTCTGCCCTCTGTATTCTAAAATCGCGCCCATGGTTCCTGTGTTCTTTACAAATTTATCAAATTTCATCTTTTATCCGTCCTCTCTTTTTATACTCTTTGCAATAATTCACCAAATTCTTGCCAACTTTTATACATAGCGTACTGCAGAATTCAAACTTATCCGCATAATGTCGGCAGCTGTCACATAGCTTCTTCATGGCTGCACCTCCTAGAGCTTGCAGTGGATTTTCCGGTAGCTGGTGCAGCGTTTCTTATACTGGTTTTTGCAGAAGGTGATGTCATCTACATAGTCATAGACCACCGGTTCTTCCTTGCTGTCAAAGTGGCGGGCGATGCGGCCAACGGCCTGCACGATGATGGCATAATCCTTCTGCGGTGTGGTCAGATAGAGCCTGTCCAGTCTCGGAATATCCAAGCCCTCTTTGGCCAAACGATACGTTGCAAACAAATACCGTTTCTTTCCGGAGCGCAAATCCTCTATAGCCTGTTCCCGCTCCTTGGGCTTGCTCTTGCCGGTAATCAATACCGCCTGCTGCTGCAATTCATAGGGCAGAAGCGCGAAAATCGTTTCTAAATGGTTAATCCGGTCCGATAGGATTAAGTTATAATGCTCTCGGTTTTGCGCCAAATCTGCCCCAATCAAACGATTTCTGGCGCTGTTTCCGGTCAAATACAACAGCAGCTTATCATGGAGCAGGGTGCCGTCGGTATCCTGGCAGCTGCTGTGCATGGGTGTGCCGGTATCCCGCTTCAAAATGCGAACCTGTTCCACTTTGCCGACTGTGGCTTCTTCTGGAACAGTATGACCAATGTCGCCTAACAGGGCGAAAGTCGCTTTTATCATACCGTCGGCCCGATGCACCGTAGCCGATAAGCCGTATTTTTCACTGGCGGCCAGATTATTCAGCACCTTGGAAAACTGGCTGTAGCCCGACGGCGTGCCCGCTGCCCTGTGGCATTCGTCCACAATCACCATGTCCCATTCGTATTTATACTGGCTCAAATCCAATTTGGCCAAGGTCTGCACGGTGGCAAAGGTGATGCCGCTGCCAATATGCACCTTGCCGTCAGAGATTTTTCCCAGCAGCTTTTTGTCTACATACTGGGCCGCCCGATTATAGCTCTGGGTCAGCAGGTCTTTGGTGTTGGTGAGCCACAACGCCTTCTGGTGAGAGCGGATAATCATAGCAATACCCATCTGGGTTTTACCGCTGCCGGCAGGAGCCTGCAGAATACCGTATCGCTTTTGCAGCATAGCCTGTACCGCCGTCTCCTGATAATCATACAACGGTACTTGGGCCTGATAATCCAACCAGTCGCTCACTGCCAAATCATGCTTGATGGAAAAATCCTGCTCCCCTATGCGCCCAAGATATTGCCGCAGTTCTTGATAGGCGCCGTAAGGAATAATCAGGTGGCCGCCCCGCTTTTTGTACAAATCCAGATATTCGGGCGTATCGCCCAGCCATAGTCCCCGGCGCAGTCTCCGCTTAAACTCCGGATTTTTCACCGTGAAGTTATCCATACAGTAGGCAATTACTGCATCCGTAGGGTCGTAAATTGTCACTTCACTGCTTACTAGAATTTTCAATATTCTGTCTCCTACCCTTCTTTCAGTACCCTGGGCTTATAGCTCCGGTCTGCATGGTATTCTTCTACCTTCCGCACCTTGCCCAAGAGCTGCTTTGTCTGCTCCACAAATTTCTTATTGCCATCGGCAAATGCTCTGATGGGTTCCAACTCTTCCACTGCGTCTTTATAATCCCGCCGCTGCTTCAAGCAATCAATCAGCGCCTGGTCCAGCTCCAGCAGCTCCGGTTCCGTCATCTGCTGCAGCTCAAACTTATGCAGAATGTCCTGCTTTAGTTTGTCCATCTGGTTTACGCTGTCATAGTTGAAGCTGTATAAATTTTCTGCCTCTCGCAATAGCTCCAGGAAATCCGCAATGATTTCTGATTTTGACCGCTTTTCCTGCACCTGCTTGGCTTCTATATCAATCAATTGCATTTGC
Organism: uncultured Peptococcaceae bacterium; assembly: GCA_902462325.1. Taxonomy (GTDB): domain Bacteria; phylum Bacillota; class Peptococcia; order Peptococcales; family Peptococcaceae; genus UBA7185. Next base: position 7,111 of record CABQBF010000059.1, on the reverse strand, counting down.
TTCACCTCCTACAGACTGCTACCGCACCGTTCTGCCAGTTCTCGCATTCTCCACGCATCATTTCTGCGCCGCGCTTCCTGCAGCAGCTTAGCATTGTTCGTATCGAACAAGGAAAGATATTCCGGGCATTTGACAACATAGATATGCCTTGTTCCATTCCCGCCTTCTGTGTCTATGATGATTGTTTCTGCATCCTCCGGAAGCTTCTGGGCTTTGCTGGCGTCCCAAATACATTGCAGCTCTGGCGGTGCTGCTGAACGAATGCAGCTAACGCAAAGCGTTTTGGGCAGCTTATAGCTGGCTCTCCCCGCTTCTGTCCACTTTTCCCGCTGCTCCTTCCGCAAACAACCGCAGCTTTTCATATTACCGCACTTCAAATGATATCCTTTTGCTACGACTTCTTTCCCGCAGTCACAGCGGCAGCGATAACCTGCCAGCCTTTTCTCAACAATAATCGGCTCTATTACTGTTAAGCGCCCAAATTTCCGGCCGCTTAAATCCTCTATTTTCCTGCCCATATGCTCCACCTCACTCCTGCAAAACGGCTGCCAGCTGTTCGCTGACCTGCTGCAAAATCTCCCGCTTATCCAGTGAAAGCTGCGTTTGGCCGGAAATATGGATTGTAATGTTGACCGGCTGCGGCGCCAATTCTGCCTGTTCTTCACAGGGCTTCAGCTGGAGCAGGTCAACGGGCCTTCCGGTGAAATTCAGTCGGTCAACGCCCTCCTGATTGATTAAGGTCAATCGCGGCGCGCTGCGGTACTGGGGATAGCGCCGCTTAAACTCGGCCAGTTCATAGCCGTCCAATACATAACGATGAATGTTTGGCCAGCAGCAGTTATACATTTTGCTGCTGAGTAGGCTTTTATTGCAGGCAAACAGAGTACACAGGTCATCCAGCGTTAAAACCGGCATGTCATTATAGAATTTCACCTGTACCTCGTTTACAAAGGGATAGCTGTAATCCTGCTTGGGCCGCATTGTGTAGCCGCCTGTTTTGCGGATAGTAGGTATCACGTCCATGGCCAGCCATTTTTGAAATTCCTGCGCTGCTTTATTGCTGGCCTTCATGCCTAACAGATAGAACAGGCTTTCAGGAATATAATCATCTTTCGCACACTCGTGTGCGAAACCAAAATCTTTTAAGTAGTCATTCACCCTCGGCCAGTCAATTCTTACATAATCTTTTCGGAAACCATTTTCCGAAATCTTTTTATCAGTTTTGGTAAAGCCAAATCCCTTAGCCGTATCTTCCGCATTCATAGAGATACTGCCATCTTCGTTCAAAATCGTTCTGATTTGTAATCCCAATGCTTCATTATGAAATTCCATCACATCATGCATTTGCTTTTCCTCCCCGTTATCCGGCCAAATCCCAACTGCCGGATTTGCGCTTCATTGAGCGTTTTTCGCTCCAAAAGTTCATCTAATTCTTTCTCACTGTTCAGAATAATCACGCTGATGGTTCCATCGGGCAGCTTGAGCCAAAGCATGGCCATGGTATTGCCTGTCTGGAACCAGCGCTTCATAGACAGCACCTGGTTTTCTTCTATGCGGCTTGTCTTGAAAATACCGTTGGTGCACACTTTAGCGTCTATCAGAATGGCCTTGTTATCCATAACTGCAATAACATCCATAGGCTGTCCGTTCTTCCGATTGGCGAAGTTATGCACCCAATAGCCTTCCTTGGCCAATTCCTGGCATACCTCCTGCTCAAAGTCACTGCCCAGCTTTTTGTTTGATTTCATATTGTCACCTCGCAATATCTTGCTTGTCACACCTTGCCAGTGTGACACTTTCTGACCGTTCAAATCATATTGGTTAAGCCAATTTTTATTACTGTCACACTGTCACACCTAAAATCTGTATGGAAACCAATATTCTATAAAATAACAAATTGTAATACTTATTTTGTGCCCCATATAAATATATAAATAGGTGTGACAGGTGATAAAGTGTGACATAAATATATAAGCCCTATTCGTTGAGCGATTTTCTTGTCACACATTCTGTCACACCTTTGTCTATTATGGTGTGACGCTAAAAATTGATTTCTGGTTGAATAAATTCCTCTGGCGGCTTTTCGTTTACCTCTACACCCAATTCATCAACACCTTGAAGTCTCATCTTAATGCACCTCGGCCTTGAGCCCAACATTCTTGTCACATGGGTGTACTTGCCTTCGCCATTCACTACTATGTGTCTGTTCTCTGCCCATTTCCGCACTACAGCATTGTATTCAAATCCATTCTCCCGCAAATGTTTCACCAGAATTTCTTTGATAATATAAATGTAATCGCCAGTCACCTTGCCCCAAACTTCACCGGTCTGGTTTTCATCAAAACGATTTTTGTCAATGGCAATCCAACTGATGACCCATTCATAAGCCCGCTCCGACACATCCACCGCTTTGTTACTGTGCAGATATTGACGGATATCCTCTACCTGGATCGGCCTATCCTGCGGAAAGATACAACTGCAGGACAGTTCATCGGCCAAAAGAATCAGCGCCATGCTATAGGCCTGCTTGTCAGTGGTGTCGCACTTCTGCATGATTTCATCGAAAATCAGCTTGTATCTGGCCCGCAATTCTTCTACGCTAATCAGCTTTACATATTCAATGAATTCTTTGCCGGCCCAGCCGTAATTCTCCCGAATGGTATTGGCCACCAGATAGCCCGATTCATAGATGGGCTTGGTCACTTCCACCTCAATGACGCGGTTCTTGGTCCCGCCGCCCGAATTATCCTTGGTAACCGGTTCCTCGCCGGTGAAGATAAAGCAGTTGCGCCAGGTCTTTAGTTCTTCAATGCCGCCCCTGGCTTTGGCCCGGCCTTTGTCAATCCCTTCTGTCAGATACATAATCAGATTATCAAAGTTGTCCCAGCGGCTGCGAATTTGCTGCAGCTCATCGGCGCCAAAGGGCAGATTGTATAAAAAGCTGGCGGTGCGGGCCATGGCATTCTGCGTCATGTTCATGCTGCGGGTCAGGCAGCCGCTTTCCGGATTGCCCCATACGCTCATGGCTACCATCAGGGAAACGGTTTTGCCGAAGCTGGTCGTGCCCCAAAGATGAAAGACGAAGGGCAGCGCTCCCACCCGCTCAATCAGCGGGCTGGCCAGCGATGTGGCCAGTAGCAGCCGCACCACAATATCCTTGCGGATTTCTCCGGCCATGTCATACCAGGCCTGTCTGCTGCCTGCGGTCCGCACCTGATTGTAGATGGATTCAAAGTCCAAATCGCCATCGTATTTCACATCCTGCACATAGGGACAGAAATCATTGCCAATCCAACCCAGCCGGGCAATGGAACGGTACAGGGGAATGGCCTTGCCTTCCTCTGTGTCCTTCATGTTCAGGCTGACCACATCAGACAGATAGCACACCAGATTTTTGGCTGTCTCTGACGTAACCATCACGCCCCTGTCGCCTAACACCGTAATATTCTGTTTGTTGTAGCAGGTGGTGCAGTCTACTGTTACATACTGCCAGCGGTCATCCTTGAAAAAGGCCAGCCGCAGCTTTTCCGTATTGGTATCGATATTGACCAGCCGCTCCACTGGCAGGATGGGATGGGGGCAGGCGAACAGCTTATAAGGAACGCCCTTGCTGGATAACTCCGTTTTGCAGATACCGGTATCTGTTGCTTCCCACTGCCCGCAGTTTAATACTAACGGCCCATCGGTGAATTTGGTCTTGTTGCTGCCCTGCTGCTTTTTGTTTTGGGCGTTCTTACTGGTCCAGGCCTTCAGCATATTGTTGAACTCGGTCAGCTTCTTCTGCTCCCGGCACTTATTACGCACCTGCTCAATAAATTTTTGCTGCTCTATAGTATCTTCGATTTCAAAAATGGCCAGAAACAGCTCGTCATCCAGCGGCTCGGAACCTGCCTTGATGGCCTCGATTAGTTGCTTCTGCAATCCGCTTCACCTCCCCATGGTATGTTTGATAAAATGCTTCCGGATTTTCTGATAAGCAATCCAGATAATACTCTATGATGCTTTCTTTCTGGTGATACTTGACCCACCAGTGATTGCCGCAATCTCCGCTGCGCAGCCCTGCTAACAGCTCCATCTGATAACCGGTCAGCACTGCAAAGGCCCAGCGCTGCCAGCGTTCCCATTGCACTTCTTCACGTCTTCTTTGTTCCCGCTTTTCCCGTTCCCGCTGCTGCCTGAGCGTTTCCGGTCCATCGGTTACAAGCCCGAAAGCAGCGGCCAGATACTTTGCTGCTTCCAGATTGGATACCTTCAAATATCTGGCCGTAAAGTTGATGACATCGCCGCCAGCTCCGCAAGCCCAGCAATAGAACGAGGCTTCATAGATTTTGCAGCTGGGCCTGTGGTCTGCGTGAAAGGGACAAAGGATCAGGCCTTTCCGGTTTGGCGTCAGGCCAAAATGCTGCAGCGCTGCTCGCATAGACACCTGTTCTTTCACTTCGGCAAATACATCCATCCCAATTACCAGTTGGCAGGAAAATCGGCGTCGGTAGGCGTTGGGCCTGTAGGCGGCATAGGCTGTTCTGCATGACCAGCGGATGCATCGGACAATAATCTGTCCTCTGGAATGGTAGCATTTTTCAGTCCTTCAATACTACGAATCCAAAAGATTTTCGTTGCAAACCGCTTTTGGCCATCCTGCGTCAGAAATTGTTCACGGCCCATAATGGCGCCAAACCGTTTTCCCTTCAATGTACTTTCATCCCAATTCCATTGATAGCCTGGATTGCTCTCTTCGATGCTGGTGATTAAGCCTTTGAAAAAGCCTGTGCTCTTCCCCTCGGTATATTGCCGGTGAATGCCAGGCCATTTTTTGTCTGGACTTTTATCGGCGTCATACCGCTGCTGATAGAAGCCTTTATATTCACCTTCTGCAATGTCATAGGCAATCGCTAACACCGCTTTCCCATTCTTATTTTCTTCGATAGCCATTTTTATCTGGCACACATACAGCCCTGGCGGCAACGCCTGTCCCTCGCCGGTAATGGCTGGCGCTTCATCATATCCCTGTGGTTTTCTCATCGTTTCATTCCTCCTAAAATTCCTGCAGCGCGTCGATGACTGCTTTAATATCGTTTGGTACCTCTCTGGCTTCAAATAAGCCCATTGGGCTTTTGGCGGTGCTTCTGTTGGCCTGGGTTTCAAACACATAATTCCCATCCGTACACTTAGCCAGCAGCACCGTCGTAAACTTGCTTTCCAACGTGATTTTGTCCAGCTTGCGGCCGGAGGTTTTGATACGGGTAAACAAATAACCGTTATCGTCATGGTCGGTCTGTGTATGCGCTACAAATACAACCGTCAAATCGTCCCGCATGACCAGCGCATAATCCACAATGTCATAAATGCTCTGTGCCAAGTCCACCCATTTGTCATAATTCTTTTCCTTAGCCCGCCGCATTTCATCGGCAATCATGATACCGTTCAAGGTATCCACGACTACAGTCTTGAAACGCTTGCCATTGGGATTTTCATTGGCATACTGCAGATATTTCAGGACCACGGCCGGAACATCGCTTTTTACATAGTTGCAAGCCTCTGCATTGTATTGGCTGCGCCATCCCTTCCATGACAGACCTTTCTTATCGCAGTCAATATATAATGTACTCCGCGGGTCCAAGTTGCGCATGGAGGTGGTCTTGCCTGTTCCGGATTCTCCCATAATACAGATTACATGAGCCATACTCACAGCACCTCCTCAAATCTGATAACCTTCCGGATACTTGGTTGTCAATGGACGGTAGCTTTCATCTGCCGTTTTCCCGCACTGCGGGCAAACCATTGATGGTACTACATTTTTATGAAAATTGGCATCGTCATAACCACAGTCCGTCTCGATATGACCGCAATGTTCGCATTCATATTCTGCTCTAAAGTCTCTTCTATGCTGATATAGAATTTTTCTGATATGCATCCTCACAGCACCTCCACATCAAACTTGACTGCCCGCTCTTTCGGCACAAGGCCTTCCACCACTTCGCCGGTTTCTTTCAGCAGCACCTTGGAGCCGGCCACCACAACGGCCTTTTTCAAATCGCCCCATACTACGGTAGGCGCAGGCACCTTCACAAACTCCGGCGCATTGGTCTGCGCCCAGGAAAGCAAGACATCCTCAGCTTTGTCATAATCCTGCGGCTGCTGTCGGCTTTTGAGCGTCGCCCAGGGCAGCTTGATTGTCTTATCGCCGCCAGCTTCCAATGTCCTCCGGTGATACTCGGTCAGGTTTCCCTTTAACCGCTCCATCTCGCCCTCCAGCGGCTCCAAAATTTCCTTGCGCCGCCCTTCCAACATCCGCAAATCTTGCTGTAAAGCTGCAATCTCCTGGTCAATCATGGCAGTGGCCAGCGTGGCCTTGCGATTCAGCTTATGCAGCAGCGCCGCGTCCTTGCTGGCGTCCTCCAGGCTGTAGGTGCTGTAAGCCGTTTCTTCTAACGCTAAATTGGTCATTGCGCGCGCACCTCCTGATATGCTTTGTTGGCGATACTCAAAATTTCTTCTGTGCCAAAACCGTCCCGGTCATCATTCATAGCTGCAAAAAGACGAGCTACCTTATTACCATCCCAAGCCGCATCACACAAATCCTGCACTGTTGCAATGTTCTCAACCTTGTTGTTCTTGTTCAAAATCGCTTCAAACAGCATTTTCAGAACCTCTTCCATTTGACATCCTCCTAACGTGGTTCCACAATGAATTTGATAGCGGTGCGTTCTGCACCGTCAATCATAATATCAGTAAAGGCCGGAATACAGACTAAATCAATTCCACTGGGCGCTACAAAGCCCCGCGCAATCGCTACTGCTTTTACTGCCTGATTCAAGGCACCTGCGCCAATGGCTTGCAGCTCTGCGCTGCCCCGCTTCCGGATAACACCAGCTAAGGCCCCTGCTACAGAATTTGGATTGGATTTTGCTGATACTTTTAATACTTCCATTTGACATTCTTCCTTTCATAATTTACAATTTGATTGAGTTTATTTGCTTTGCCCCTTGCTAGAGTTACCGCTCTGCTGGGGCATTTTCTTTTGCTTCCAGTTCGGATAATAGACTTTGCTGTAATCCGTCTATTTCACAAAGTTTGTCCTGCAGCACGTTCAGAATCGTGCGTGTTCTGC
>CABQBF010000058.1 GCA_902462325.1 uncultured Peptococcaceae bacterium | reverse complement strand
GCCAATGTTAATGCCGGCATAACGAGCCGTATTTTCACTTTCCCCGATAATGGCAATCTCAAAACCTTTTTTCGAATAATTCAAAAACAGATACACCACAACCACCAACACCAACGCAATCACCCAACCGATATGCACGCCGAACAGATTAGGTAAAATGGCCTGCTCCTCGAAACGGGGCATCCGAGGATAACCGGAAGCGGCCGGGTCTTTCCAAGGGCCTGCCGCCAAATATTGAATCCACTTTAAGGCCACATAGTTCAGCATCAGCGTAGTGATGGATTCATTGGCATGAAAGCGCACCTTTAACCACGCTGGTAGCAAAGCCCATAAGGCGCCGCCCACAGTACCGGCCAGCAACATCAGCAACAGCAGCAACGGCTTTGGCAGTTGGGTAAAGTTGTAAGCAAAATAAGAACCCAAAAAGCCTCCCATCAAAATCTGCCCTTCGGCGCCGATATTCCAGAACTTCATGCGGAAAGCGATGGCAATGCCCAGCGACAAAATAATCAACGGCACCGCATTGATAACAGTCTGGCTAATGCGATAGCTGCTGCCAAAGGCACCGCTCACCATAGAAATATATACCTGCAGCGGATTGAATCCGGCCACTGCCAGAAACAGCGCTGCAGCCAGCAAAGCGGCCACAATGCCAGCAATATTGATCAGCACCTTTTGCCTCACATCGGCCTCTGTTTTTTTAACGATTTTCAGCAACTGCGCCCGCTCCCTTCTCCTCTGCTTTCTGACCCAACATCAGCAAACCAATTTCTTCCTTGCTGGCTGTTCGGGCGTCCACAATGCCAGTCACTTCGCCGTTCGCCAGCACCAGAATACGGTCGCTCAACGCCAGCAGCACATCTAAATCTTCGGCAATAAACAACACTGCCACGCCTTTTTTCTTTTCTTCATTCAACAAATCATAAATCTTATGGCAGGTGTTAATATCCAGTCCCCGCACCGGATAGGCCGTAATCAGCACCTCCGGCTGACTGTCCAGTTCCCGGCCCAGCAATACCTTTTGGATATTGCCGCCCGACAGATTTTTTACCGGATAATGGCTGATACCCGGTGTTACAATCTCTAATCGCTCTTTGATTTCCGCCGCCTTCTCTACCGCCGGTTTTTTATTTAAGAAAAATCCCTTTTGATCCTGATATTGCTTCAGCAGCAGATTATGCACCATATCCATACCGCCTACCAAACCCATACCCAAACGATCCTCCGGCACAAAACTCATACTGATGCCCTTGCGGCGGATTTCCTTGGGATTTTTCCCTACAAGGTCTTCCCCTTTAAACAAAATCTGACCGCCATGCACCTTCTGCAAACCAGCCATCGCCTCGCACAATTCCTTTTGCCCACTGCCGGCAATTCCTGCCACGCTGAGGATTTCGCCGCCCCGCATAGCAAAGGAAACATCCTGCAAAGCCGGTGTGCCTTCCCGCTTTAATACGGTCAAATTCTGCACCTGGATAATTTCTTCTCCAGGCTGCTGCTCCAACCGCGCAATGGACAAATCCACCGAGCGACCCACCATCAAATCGGTCAGTTGTTTCGGAGTTGTTTCCGCAGTGTTCAGCGTTTGAATGGTTTCACCCTTGCGCAGCACTGTAATTTTATCAGTTACCTCCATAACCTCGTTCATCTTGTGGCTGATAAAAATAACGGCGCAGCCCTCCTGTTTCATCTTGCGCATAATCGCAAACAGCTTCTGTGTTTCCTGCGGCGTCAGTACGGCAGTCGGTTCGTCCAAAATCAAAATGCGGGCACCGCGGTACAGCACCTTCAAAATCTCCAGATTCTGCTTTTCCCCTACCGACATATCGGCTACTTTTTTATGTAAATCAACGTCCAGATGAAACTGTGCGGCCAGCTCAGCTATCTTTTTTGCTTCTCCTTTGCGGAACAGAAACCCCTTCTCACCCAAAATCACATTTTCTTCAGCAGTCATCACATCAATCAATTTAAAATGCTGATGCACCATGCCCACACCAGCGGCAATTGAATCCTTCGGCGCAGAAAAATGTACCTCTTTTCCCTCGATAAAAATAGAACCGCTGTCAGGGAGATAAATCCCTGACAGCATGTTCATTAAGGTACTTTTTCCGGCTCCATTCTCCCCTAACAACGCGTGAATTTCACCCTTTTCCACACTGAAATTCACATTGTTATTGGCCACGACCTTCCCAAAGGTCTTGACAATGTTTTTCATTGCGATATAAGCCGTATCGTTCATTGTATATCCCCTGTTTATTGTGCGTCGGTGATTTCACCGATTACGCCTTCTACAAACCACATCATGGTCAACATTTCTTCATCAGTCAGCTTCTGACCTTCTGCCACTTTCACTGCACCGCTCTGGTCTTTGATTTCGCCTTCAAACACATCAAATTCACCGGCAACAATTTTTTCTCTGGCTTCGTTGACAGCCGCTTTGGTTTCATCGGCTACGCAGTCGCCAAAATCAGAAACATCTACTACACCGTCAGCAATGCCGCCCCAATAAGAAGTTGCTTCCCAAGTGCCATCCAGCACAGCCTGTACCTGTTCGGTATACAGCGCGCCTAAATGCCATACCGGAGAAATGATAAAGCCTTCCGGATTGGCTTCCCGCATATCCTTATTGTAGCCTACAGAATAAGCGCCCCGTTCAGCAGCAGCCTGCTGAGCAGCAGTGGTATCCTGATGCTGGGCAATGGTATCTACGCCAGCATCCAGTAAGGATTCAGCAGCCTGTTTTTCCACGGCTGGGTCATACCAGGTGTTGGTCCATACAACTTGCACAGTAGCTTCTGGATTTACAGACCGCACGCCTAACGTAAAGGCATTAATCCCACGGATAACTTCTGGGGTCTGCATAGCGGCAACATAACCAATTTTATTGTTTTCTGTGGTCATGCCGGCTGCAATCCCTGTTAAATATCTGGCCTGATACATTCTGCCAAAATAGTTACCATAGTTATCCCCTAAAATGCTGCCGGAGAAATGCATAAATTTTACATCCGGATTGGCTTCTGCAACCTTTTTCATGTAATCCTGATAGTTGAAGCTGTTTGCAAAAATGATGGTTGCGCCCTGGTCAATCATTTCATTCATAACATTTTCAACGGTCTGATTTTCCGGCACGTCTTCCCGCACCAGCGTTTCTACCTTGTCTTCGCCGATGGTCGCAATCATTTCCTGACGTCCTTCGTCATGCACCTGCGAATACCCGCCATCGTTAGCAGACCCAATGTAGATAAACCCTGCTTTTACTTTTTCTACGGCCTGGTCATCGCCATTTGCTTTGTCTGCATCACCAGAGCCGCTGCAGCCAGCCAGCAATAAACTCAGCGTAAATACCAGCAGCACTGCCAGACTTGTTTTCTTCAAGCCCTTTTTCATGTGAAACTCCCCCAATTTTAAAATATTTTTGGCGTTGCACCCTTCCCAATCCATCTCCGAAGCAATGCAACAACATCTAAAAATATTCTACATGATGGCAAAATTTTCGTCAAGAAAATGTATCCAGGATAATCTACATATTTTCACCATAATAAAAAAGTCCGGCTTTCAGCCAGACCTTTCTCATAACTTTATATTGAACTTTCCTCAAAATTATAGATGCTGCGTCCACATCTGATGCACTTCATTCACGCCGCCATGTGGAATCCAAACTAAATTGCCGACTAACAGCAACAATAAAAACAGCATGAAAATAACAGCAATCACAATCAGCAGAATCCATAAACCTTTATTGCCCGCGCTTTGTTCTACCACAGCAGACGCTTTGTCACCAGGCAAGTCAGCGCTGCAATAAGCGCAAATATGCCAATCAGACTGCACATAACGTCCACAGGAAGGACAACGGGATTTTAACGCAGCGCCGCAGTGAGGGCAGACTGCATACTGTTCTTCCACCGGCGCACCGCAGCGGGCGCAATGCCAGGCCGAATGGCCGCTGCGCACGATTAAATAAATAATTAATCCAATAAAGCTGGGAATCAGCGCAGCCACCAGCGCCCACAAAATCGGCTCCATTCCCCGCATTTTTGCATCTTTGTACACAAACACTGCAATACAGATAGGAATCAACAAATTAACCGCCACAACTAGTGTTGCCAAAAATAAAGAGAACAACATATTGAAACCTCCCCGTTTACATCAAACTTTCGCCACAATAAGGGCATACCTTCGCGTCGGCTGGTACCTTTTTGCTGCAAGCAGAACACTTCCGTTGCCCAGAATTTCTGCGCATCAGATAAACGATGAGCGCTGCCACGCCCACAACTACTACCAACAGTAATAACAAATTTATAATCCCAAAAATGAATGTAGATGTACTTATTTCCATTTTCTAAAACTCCTTTTTCGCATAGTTTTTATAAAGCTTCTGCCCGATCTATTACCAGGGAAACAGCGACGGCTTTTCCTGCCGTTCTGTTTTCAGCATAGCCGTCGTCAAAAGTCCTGCCCCCAACAGTCCAAACAACACCGCACTCAAAAAAACCGAACCCAAAGTCGGATTTTGCTTCAACAGCAACATCGCCCACGCCAAACAAAGCCCATTCCAGCAAAAAGAAAGCAAACTGGTAAATAACAGCAAACAACGCTGCTCCCGCTGCTTTGCCAACTGTTCCAGCTGCCAGACACGCAGCGTCGGCGGAGATGCTTCTGCTGTAAACAGGGTTTGTAATTGGGTATCCAAATCATCCATCGTCATCCAAACTCCTTTCCAGTAAACTTCGAGCTTTACTCAAACGAGATTTCACCGTGCCTGCCGGAATATTTAATACCTCGGCAGTTTGCCCCACACTGCAGCCCAGAAAATAATACAACACAATTACCAACCGATAGACTTCCGGCAACTGTTTCACAGCATGGTACAAATCAGTATAGTCCTCCGGTTCCGGTGCGGCAAGCTGATGCACCGGACTTTCCTCCTGTTCCTGGCTGGAAAAAGGAAGAAAGGACAACAGCTTTTTGCGCCGTAGCCTGTCCCGATACAAATTGACGCAAATACGGCTCAGCCACAGGCCAAAATCGCGGCTGTCATCGTAGCGCTGCCGGGATTTATAGGCTTTCAGCCAGGTTTCCTGATATAAATCCTGCGCATCCCAATAATGGCGGCATAAATGCATACATAAGCCAAACAATCGCCGCCCATAGGTATCGATATAGTCATCAAACACTTGCGCACCTCCTTTTCTATTCATACATACGAAGGAACCAGCAATCGGTTCATGATTTTTATAGTTTTCTTCGTTTTTGTTATACTTTTTTCTTTGCAGGCTACTACAATTTTTTGTCTTTTTTAATGTTTTCTGTATTGGTAGCTCTATTAGGGGGGTGGACAATACAAAGAAAATGCCGGTTTTCTGCTCAACCAATAGGTTTTCCTGGATTTTACTCTGCATCCGCCATTTTTCTTGCCGCAAAGCATTTTCCACAGGCAATATCGTACAGCATGAACGACTGTGACCAATACCGATGTTCGCTAGTCTGCGCAGTTTTATTCTGCCGTTTTATAGCAGATGGGTCGGCCTATTGCCGACCCATCTCTTTACCCTCTTTGTAATTGTGCGCTGGTTACGCGCCACTGACCGTCAATCTGTTCCAAATTCATTCGCAGGTATTGGCCCTGTGTATCACTCTGGTTCACGCCAAACTCTACATCCACTTGATATTGTTCTTCGCCTGCATAATTCTGCATAGCCAATTGACAGCTGCGCACCAATTCCCACTGACCATCGGTATAGGTTGTATCGGAAAACACCATGCCATCGGTTTCACCGTACAGCGCCATGGCCTCTGGATAATGATGATTCCAAGCGTTGGCATAGCTGGCCGCCGTGCAGCCTAGCTGCAGCGCCGAATCCAGCCGCTGCCAGTCCTGTTCTGTCCACGGTTCTTCGTTGGTAAGACTGCCGGAAAACACTTGCAGACTGGAAGGTTTCAATTTGCCGTTCCAGCCAACCTCGCCCTGTACCCGCATCGTAGCCACATATTCATAAAGCCGCTCCATATTATCGGCAAGGAGCTGATACTGGGCTTCATCTATTTGCTTTAACTGCTCCAGCTGTTGCCGGAATTGGTCTGTCATCTTAGGCCGCCAATACACGGTAGGCGTAATATTCCAGATATACGCATCACCCTTTCGCAGCTGCAGCTCTCCGTTGCTCACCCAAAGGGCTGAGGAAAGCTGAAAGTGTTCTCCCAATCTGGTGCGGTACTGTTGCTGTAGCCAATCATAAGCCTGCTGCCGCTGCTCCGTATGATAATATTCCTTGCGGAAATAGGATACATAGCCGTGTTCCATAGACAACCCGATTGTATATTGAAAATGATTTTTCTCGTCCAAAGCCGTATACTGCTGCCAACGGGGCTGTTCATATTGTAGCTGAAACTCCAAGGTCTCGCCATCCTGAATGAAGGCTTTGGCAAACTGCTGCAGATAGGCAGCGCTTGCTTTCTGATCCTCATAAAAGGACGGCTCGATTTCCGGCAGCATGATTTTTTCTTCATCATACCAGTAAGAAAAATACCGGATATCGCCGTTTTTTGCATCGGCTTGTATGGTCACGCCCTGGGGATACTGGGCGGACGGCGGATACTGGCTGCTGGTCAGCACCGCCAACTCATCCTGTCCCCAAACAAACTTGATTTGTTCCAGATATTCCAGCTCACGTGCGGTATATTGCGCGGCATCCTCTACAGCGCCCTTTGGCAGCCAAGGCGCCACCGTTTCATACAACGTGATAACGCCCTCCGGCCTATCGAATAGCGTCGACTCCACCTGCGCGCCTACCTGCAGACATCCGCTGGCCATTACGGCCAGCAAAGCCACTGCCGCCAAAGCCAGCACCCCTTTGCCATATTTCTGCGGATACAGAATGGCGGCAAACCGTTTTTTGCTGTTCTGGGCCTGTTTGCTCAGATAGGTGGACAAGGCGATGCCTTTTTGATTAGCCATGGCGTTTAAGATGGTCATGCTGTAGGCCTTGCGGTAATCCAAATCCTGATTGCGCACCACCTGTTCATCACAAACCTGCTCCACATCCCGATTGGCCTGCCGCACCATCAACCACACCAGCGGATTGAACCAGTGAACGGCGTTGGCCATCAGCAATAGCAGCTGATACCATAAATCATGGAGCTTGTAATGTACCAGTTCGTGGCGCAAAATCAGCGTCAATTCCTGTTCACTGTAAAAGTGCTGGGGCAATACGATCACAGGCTTTGCAAAGCCCATCAGCATAGGCCCTTGCACCGCTGCGCTGACTGCCACAGCAGGAAAGGTTTTCAGCTGCAAATCGGCTGCCGCCTGTCGCAGCAATGCTTCATCATCCTCTAAAGGCTGGGCCACTGCCAAGGCTTTGCGACGAAAAAGGCCATACTGAACATCGTGCCACAACAGGAAGCCCACTGCGCCCACCAGCCAGATTATAAAGAACAACACGCCGCGGGAAATGGGCTGCTGCATTGACGTTACTGCTGCCGCCATAGAAACGGCCGTTTGTGACTCCGCTGCCGTATTATCAACAGTTGGTACAGTTTTCAAATCGGCAGCCGGAGTCATAGCTGGCTCGGCTGCATTGCTGTCGGCAATCACTTGCCCGCCTTGCCATGCCGGCGCTGCCTGTAAATCCATCTCCAACTGCACCGCTGTCTGAGGCAGCTCCAGCGAAAAGGGCACCAATAATCGCACTGCAAGAATTAACCAAATAGTTTTACGCCAACGGGCGCTATAGCGCTTCTGCCATAGCGGTACCAGCAACAGCAATACACCGATGACCGCCGCCGTACTCAAGCTGATTTGCAGCAGCACCGCCCCATATTGGATTATCCCGTCCATAGCTGTGTCCTCCTCTCTATTCCAAATCTTCAAACCAACCTGGCATGTCGGTCTGACCATTGCCCACATACACCGACAAACCAGGAATCTGCGTCCATATCTCATGGCCCTCTGCATCATAGTCCCTGCCATAAAGCGCGCAATACTCCAAATCCAGTGTGCCATCGTCCTGCACCTCTGCCACCAGTTTTAAGGGCAAACTGTTTTCCTGCGCCTGACCATAGGCATCGTACATAGCCTGATATTCCTCCGGCTTGTTGACGGCAATCCACTGCAAGCGGGCATCGTCCTCCGGTATACCTTTGTTTTGATACCGTATTTGCTGCCGCAAGGTGATAGTATAGGTATCGCCGCTTCGATATTCCTGCACATCATCAGCGGAAACTCCTAAAACCTCGTAGTCCTCGCTATATAAAGCCCGTTCCTCCGCCGCCAGCCAATCTAGCGCCTGCTGCCGTAACTGGGGATTGCAATAGCTGCTGTCGTAGCTGCTCACATAGCCGTAGCGCTGCTGCACTGTAATTTGATAATGATAGCTGCCATCAGCGCTATCAGCCACATAGCACAATTCCTCTGGTCGTTCTCCCAGCTCCCCTTGCCCAGCCTGTTCCTCCTCTAAAAGCTGCAGCGGCAATGTTTCCCGCCTGGCGAAAGTCTGCAAACAGTCATTGGCTACTTGCTGCGCCTGGGCCGCTGTGAGAGGATGTTCCTCTAAGAAACCTCTCTGCGCAAATATCGTCGCATAGCCTTCTATTTCACCGGAAGGATTGGTCGTAATTACCACAACAAACTCCGGTTCGGCATAGGCATTGGTATGCAAAATCCAACTATGACTGATAACCAGTTCATCAAGCTGCTCCATAGTATAGTCGGCTTCCTCAAAAGCCGTATTGGCAGGTAAAAATTCTGCAATCTGCCGGTAGTATGTCCGCCCGTGGGTGTCCTTTCCACAGCCGCCAGACAAACAGACCGACAGCAAAAGCAACAAGGCCAGAAGCCATTTTTGATTTCGTTGCTGCACCAAGTTCTGTGCCTCCCCTCTTTCTGCTAAACCAATCGCCATCAACGAATGTTTTCTACCGACGCCGCTGTCACCTTCCATTGACCGTTCAGCTTCTGCAGCGTCATGGACAATAAATCTCCGCCATAGGCATGGTCGTCAACCTCTATACTTGCCTGTAGCTGCACGGTTGTGCTGTTCTCTACAGGCGTCTGGCCGCCGTATTGGGCCTTGAAATTCCTCACCAACTGATTGCGCAGCTCTTGAACTGGAACCGAAGCGTCCTGCCATTGCAGCTCATAATTATCCGGCGTTGCCAGCGGCGCTATGGTGCTGAACTGCTGCATCATAGCGGTATCGCCGTTTCCATAGGCCTGCAGGTAGCAATCGGCCGCCCACAGCGCCTGTGTCTTATTTTTGCTCCAACCGGCTACCTCTGCCTTGCCATCGCCTACATAGACATAAAGGCCGGGAATTTGCTGCCAGCCCATGGCACCTTCGGCGCCATCCACAGCCTGATAGATGGTGCAATGCTCCATATCCAAAATACCGTCGCGCACCGCCGCCTCCAGCTTCAGCGCCATAGTACCAGATTTCACCTGATTATAGTCCTCATACAGCCACTGGTATTCCTCCGGCTTGTTTTCCTTGGCCCACTGAATATAGCCGGCATCGTCGGGATTTCCATCGTTTTGGTGATACATGGTGTGCAGCAAGGTGATGGTATAGATATCGTCTTGGTAATATTCCTGCACACCGTCTACAGCAAAGTATAAAATGTGATAGTAATTATCGTAGAGCCTGGTTTCCTCTATCGCCAGCCAATTGATGACCTGCTGGCATAGCTGGGGATTGGCATAATATTTTTTAAACTGCTTCACATAGCCATATTGACTGTTAATGATAATGTCATAATAGTAGCCTGTTTCCCCGCTGGCGGCTGTCCAGCCGTATTCCTGGTCAGCCAGCTCTGTGGTGTAAAAGGCTGCACCATTGCTGCCCCAGGGCAAAAGCTCCACCGCTTCACCGCCCCAGTCGGTCAAACAAGCATTGGCTAACTGCCGCGCTTGCTGTTCGGTCAGGTTTTGCTCTGCACTGTGCAGCAACTGCCGCTGGCTGATGGAATTTTCCATCTCCACGATCTGTCCCTCTGCATTGTAGTACAAGCTCACCCAATAATCGGGGTCTGTATTCGGCGCGCTGTATTGCCGCCACAGACTGCGGCTGTAGCCCATTTCCAGCGGCTCCTGCACATAGTCTGCCCCTTGCAGATTCAAGCCTGTCGGCAGATAGGCCGCAAGCTGCTTGCCGTCTGCTGCATCAGCGTCAGACGGCGTTTTTGGCGCTGCCGTTTCTGTGGCCAGCACCAGTGTGTCCAGCATGGCCTGCATGCGGCTGCCCCAGCCTTCCTCATAGGCCGAAGGCATGCTGAGCTGCGCCACCAGACAGCCCTCCCGATAGGCGGTCACATAGCAGATGTTGACCACGTCGGTTCCGTAGGCGGTCAGCACCTGCCACGGACGGGACGGCTCCGCTGGGAAATACTTGGTTTCACCGGTTTCCGCCCAGACAAGCGGCGCTGCCGAGAAACCGGCCTGCGGTCTGTAACGGCTGTCTGGCTCCAGGTCGGCCAGCCATTGGCCAACGGTGCAGTCTGGCACAAAACCGATTTGCAGATAGGTTTTCACCGCTGCGGCTTGGTCGGCTTGCAGCACATAGAAATCACAAAAGGCGCCGTTTTGCTGAATACCGTTTAATTGACTGCGGAAGGCAGAAGCGTCGGTAAACAACACATAATAGCCTGGCTGCCGGTTCATGCGCAGCGTCATGGTTTCCTCCTGGCCCTCTATCCAAACCGGAACCTCCCGTTCCACAGCACTGGCCCGCAGCAAATCAACGGCGGTTTCACGCATAAAGGCTTCCAGATAGCCGTACTGATCGTTGACCTTCATGGTATACCAGACATCATCGGCCATGGTACCATAGGTGAAATAGCTGGAAAGCAGTTCGCCCTGCTGGTTCTGCTCTGTGTACTGCTCCGTAAACTCCAGCGCGGTGCCGCCATCAATCAGCTTGCGCGCCGCTTTCTGCACATAGGCTTTGCGCTGCTCTGCGCTCCACGGTTGCTCCAACGGTGCCATAGCTGCCAATGCCTCATCACGGCACTGATAACGATAGCCGATAATCTGCTTGTCTTTCTTCGACACCGCAACGGACAACGCCCGCTGGGGCCAATACAGCTTACCAGTATCGTCAGTCCAGCCGATGGCGTAGCTGTCCGCTGTATCTTCGGCCGCTGTGTAGGGCTCCTCCATCCACAAATAGGTCACGCTGTCGCCTGTATCGTCCTCCTGTACGTCATACACCGCCGGCTCCGCTATGGCGTTATCCGGCAAAAAGTCAGCAAGCTGCTTGTAAGCCGCTAAGCCATCCTGTATCTTGCCTACCTGCAGACATCCGCTGACTGTTATAGCCAGCAAGGCCACTGCCAACAGCGCCGCAATGCCTTTTTTGACCTGCCTAGGATATAAAATGGCGGCAAATCGTTTTTTGCTGCTTTGGGCCTGCTTGCTTAGATAGGTGGACAAGGCGATGCCTTTTTGATTAGCCATGGCCTTTAAGATGGTCATGCTGTAGGCCTTGCGGTATTCCAAATCTTGATTGCGCACCACAAATTCATCGCAAACCTGCTCCACATCCCGATTGGCCTGCCGTACCATCAGCCACACCAGCGGATTGAACCAGTGAACGGCGTTGGCTATCAGCAATAGCAGCTTATACCATAAGTCATGGAACTTGTAATGCACCAGCTCATGGCGCAAAATCAGCGTCAATTCCTGTTCACTGTAAAAACGCTGGGGCAATAACATCACCGGCTTTACAAAGCCCAACAACATAGGCCCCTGTACCGCTGCACTGACTGCCACAGCAGGAAAGGTTTTCAGCTGCAAATCGACTGCGGCCTGCTGCAGCAATTCCTGACTGTCCTCTAAAGGCTGGGCCTCTGCCAGCGCCCTGCGGCGAAAGACGCCATACTGCACGCCGTGCCACACCAGAAAGCCCACTGCGCCTACCAGCCAGATTGCAAAGAACAACACGCCGCGGGAAACAGGTCGCTGCATTGGCATCACTGTCGCAGCCGGAGAAGCGGCTGCTTGTGATTCCGCTGCTGTATTATCAACAGTTGGTATGACTTCCACATCAGCAACCGGTAGCACAACTGGCTCGACGGGATTGCTGTCGGCAATCACTTGCCCGCCTTGCCAGGCCGGCGCCGCCTGTAAATCCATCTTTAGCTGCACCGCTGTCTGGGGCAGCTCCAGCGAAAAGGGCACCAACAACCGCACCGCAAGAATTAACCAGATGACCTTGCGCCAACGGGCGCTGTAGCGCTTCTGCCACAGCGGCACCAACAACAGCAATACACCGATAACCACCGCCGTACTCAAACTGATTTGCAGCATTGTTTCTATTAAAGTTGTCATCTTTTCCGCCTCCTTTCACGGCATTGCCGTTATCATTTTTCCAGCTGCGCATCGGTCACCTGCCATTGACCGTCTATCTGTTCCATGGTCATAGTGAGATAGTCGTTGGCCTGAGTATCGTTGGGCAGCTCAATCTGTAGGGTGTAGCCGCTCTCGCCCGTAAACGCTATGGATTTCTTATCACACTCGCTGAGCAGATACGCAATTGTGGTATTATAGTCATAGTCGGCAAACTGTGGATGCGCTGCCTGTCCAAAGAAATCCATCATAGCCGGCTGCTTTTCGGTATAGCCTTGGGCAAAATGGGCCGCTGCCCACAGCATCTGCCACCGCTCCGCTTCCTGCTGCCAATCCAGAGGTGTTTCCCCGCGATAAGAGCGATTGTTCACGCTATACACCGGATAAGCCACCGCCTGTTCCAAATCCAGCGTACCGTCCTCCAGAATGGGCGCTTCTATCGTAAACTGATACAGGCCATTACGCTCTTGCTTCAAATTTTCCCAAACAAATTGATGGCCCTCTGGATCTGTTTCCATTAAGGTGTCCAGCTTAGCCCATTGCTGTTTGGTGATCTGAGGCCGCCAGGATATTAAATAATTATTCAACTTCAAGATATACGTATCATCCTGTTTGGACTGTGTCCATGTTGCGCCAGAAAAACCGCCGTTCTCCAAATAGAAGGTATCGTCCATTTGCTGATAAAACTGTTCCGACAGCCAATTTTGCGCCTGCGATAATTGTTCCGGATTGTCATAAGATTTCTGCACGCTGCTCAAATAACGATATTGGGTGTTAATCACAATATCATAGCGGTAATTGTCCGCTGTAATTTCACTGCGATAATGCTTGGTGAGGCCACTAGGATCCAAACTGATTTCCCGCAGTTGCAGTTTTGCAGCGTCTGGAATAAGCGCCTTGGCAATCTGCTTCACATAATCCATACATTCGTCATCTTTTCCATACAGCGACACTTCTGGCTCTGGCAAAACAAGCTCTGTTTCATCACAGCTGTAATATATGCCATAAATTTTGTCATCGCCTGTAGTATATACGTTTAAACACCGTTTCGGCGGGATATATTCTTCCAATTTTTGGCCATTTTCGTCCCAAAAATAACCTGCGGCTGTTTCACTTTGGCCCTCCAGCCAATCATAGGCATATATTTTTTCACCAACCTCAAATGTCATGCCATAACTTTCCGTGATTTCACCCACCGTATAATTTTCCGGCTGTTCAATCGCCCCTTCCGGCAGCCACGGCGCTATTTTTTCATACAAGGCCAAGCCAGCATCCACCGGTTCCTCCGGCCCTACCTGCAGACATCCACTGGCCGTTACGGCCAGCAATACCACTGCCAACAGCGCTACAATGCCTTTTTTGACCTGCTTGGGATATAGAATATCGCTAAATCGGCTTTTGCTGTTCTGGGCTTGTTTACTCAGATAGGTGGACAAGGCGATACCTTTTTGATTAGCCATGGCGTTTAAAATGGTCATGCTGTAGGCCTTGCGGTAATCCAGATTCTGATTGCGCACCACAAATTCATCGCAAACCTGCTCCACGTCCCGATTAGCTTGCCGTACCATCAGCCACACCAACGGATTAAACCAATGCACCCCATTGGCCATCAGTAATAGCAGCTTATACCACAAGTCATGAAATTTATAATGGGTTAGCTCATGACGCAAAATCAGCGTCAATTCCTGTTTCCCGTAAAAGCGCTGGGGCAATAACATCACCGGCTTTACAAAGCCCAACAACATAGGCCCCTGTA
>CABQBF010000057.1 GCA_902462325.1 uncultured Peptococcaceae bacterium | reverse complement strand
TTGACAGCCCCGCCCGTCTTTGCTAATGGGCAATCAAGGCGGGAAAGCCCTAAAACGGCTTCCCGCCCATTTCAATTTTGAGAGAAAAATCCGTCTGCTTTTTCGTAAGTGTGGCTATCCGTCTGGGACACTTTGTCCCATAGTTCGGCGTAGGACGAGGGACGGGGGCATTCATATACGCCCTGTCTGCTGATGAAACCAGTCCTGCGCTTGCGGCTCCACGCCACGCAATCACAGCCCTGTTTTCCTGCCGCTTCAAATGCCCTTGCCCTCCCCGGCGGCAACGGCATTTTCACGGCAACGCCGACAGAGCGTATAACACACTACACTTTGCAAGCAAAGTCGTGTGCCAAGGGGCAAGCCCCTTTGGAAACCCCAGACAACAAAACAGGCTGAATATCCCGCACTTTCCCGGTGCTTGATACTCAGCCTTTATTTGTTGTCAGCAGCCCCCGTTTCGTGGTCTGCGTGTAGTTCCTTGTAAACTGACCTAAAGGTTATAATAAAACGTACAGACTAGCATAAACATAGTTTTATAGTATTTATGATAATAATTCGTATACCAGTGATGGATATATGTCAATGGCGGATGGACGCTACAAACGCGCATTTTTGGGTAAAAATACGTTTAAGTGAAAAAATGTACGAAAATTTCGACAACAATTATTGATAAGATTTATTGTAAAATGCATATAAAACGCTTTCATTTTGGGTAAAAATGCGTTTTAATAAATATATGAGGCTTTATAAATAGTTTGCTTATGTTCTGACATTTTGCAGATATTTAAGAATTTCACAAGCTCACGAAGTTTGTAGATGGTTTAGAAATTCAGAATATAATCGACTATTGTTAGTTTTAATATTTTAATTTAAGGGAGGACAAGAATATGGCTTGTACATGTGGCGGACACAATGAAGCATTATTTGCACAGCTTGACAAAGTGATTGAGCAGCATAAAGACCAAAGAGGCAGCTTAATCAGCGTACTGCATAAAGCGCAGGGGATTTTCGGCTACTTGCCTGAAGAAGTCCAGGCTTATATTGCAGAAAAAATGGATATTCCTTTGAGTGAAATTTATGGGGTAGTAACTTTCTACGCATTATTCACAATGAACAAAAAAGGGAAATATACATTCAATGTCTGTCTTGGAACAGCTTGTTATGTAAAAGGTTCCGGCAAGCTGTTGGAAAAACTGCAGGAAGAACTGGGTATTGGCGTTGGTGAAACAACGGAAGACGGTTTATTCAGCATTGAATGCTGTCGTTGCGTAGGGGCCTGCGGTTTGGCTCCTGTTTTGACAATTAACGATAAAGTGCATGGACATCTGGTTCCAGAAGATATCCCAAGCTTAATTGCTGAAATCAAAGCAGCAGAAGAACAGAACTAGGAGGTGTGGAAGAATGAATAAAATTACAAGTTTTGAAGAATTAAAAGCTTTACAGGAAGCCGAACGTGCAAAAATTGTTGTACGTGATGGTCAGGCTCCAAACCCTGCCAATCTGGCAAAGCATCATGTTTTGATTTGCGCTGGTACTGGTTGCAGCTCCTCCAACAGTAACGAAGTAAGAGAAGCTTTGGAAAAACAATTGGTGGAAGCTGGTTTAGACACAGAAATTGATGTAGTAAGAACCGGTTGCTTTGGTTTCTGTAGCTTAGGACCAATCATGGTAATTTATCCAGAAGGTACTTTCTATCATCATGTAAAAGTAGACGATGTGCCAGAAATTATTGAAACCCACTTAAAAGGTGGTCAGTTGGTAGATCGTCTGTTATATGATATTCCTGGCCAAAACAAAAAAGCTACGGATATGAGCCATATCCCATTCTTCCAGAAACAGCACCGTGTTGCTTTGCGTAATTGCGGTACCATTGATCCAGAAAATATCAATGAAGCAATTGCCCATAACGCATATCAGGGCTTAGGAAAAGCCTTAACCACTATGACGCCGGCTGAAGTGATTGCAGAAGTAGAAAAATCCGGTATTCGTGGTCGTGGTGGTGCTGGATTCCCAACCGGTAAGAAATGGAAATTTGCAGCAGGATATCAATCTCCTGAAAAATATGTAGTTGTAAATGCCGATGAAGGTGACCCAGGTGCATTTATGGACCGTTCCGTTTTGGAAGGTGACCCACACAGCATTTTGGAAGCTATGGCAATTGGCGGTTATGCAATTGGCGCACATCATGGTTTTATCTATGTACGTGCTGAATATCCAATTGCGGTACATCGTCTGGAAATTGCCATTGCACAGGCTCGTGAAGCTGGTTTGTTAGGCCAGAATATCATGGGTAGCGGCTTTGACTTTGATGTTGACATCCGTTTAGGCGCAGGCGCATTTGTTTGTGGGGAAGAAACAGCACTGCTGACCTCTGTAGAAGGAAAACGCGGCGAACCAAGACCAAGACCTCCATTCCCGGCTGAAAAAGGTCTGTGGGGCGTACCAACTTTCGTAAACAACGTAGAAACCCTGGCCAATATTCCTGTTATCTTTACCAAAGGCGGAGACTGGTTTGCCTCTATCGGTACCGCTGGTTCCAAAGGTACCAAAGTATTCGCAATGGCTGGTAAAGTAAATAATATTGGTCTGGTTGAAGTACCAATGGGTACAACTTTAAGAGAAATGATTTATGATATCGGCGGCGGTATTCCAAATGGCAAAGCCTTTAAAGCCGCTCAAACCGGTGGTCCTTCTGGCGGTTGTCTGCCAGCAAGTGCATTGGATACTGAAATTGACTTTGATACCTTAGTGGCTGCTGGTTCCATGATGGGTTCCGGTGGGTTGATTGTTTTAGATGAAACTACTTGTATGGTAGATATCGCAAAATTCTATCTGGAATTTACCCAAGATGAATCCTGCGGGAAATGTCCACCTTGCCGTATCGGTACCAAGAGAATGCTGGAAATTTTAGATAAAATCACCCGTGGCGAAGGTACCATGGAAGATATTGATAATCTGGAAACCTTGGCACGCACGATCAGCAGTTCTGCATTGTGCGCATTGGGTCAGACAGCTCCAAACCCAATTCTGGCTACACTAAAATTCTTCCGGGATGAATATGAAGCGCATATCATTGACAAAACTTGTCCGGCTCACGTATGTAAGAAATTGCTGCGTTATCAGATTGATCCGGAAAAATGTAAAGGATGTACTGCTTGTGCCCGTAACTGCCCAGTGGAAGCAATTAGCGGCAGCGTAAGAGAACCGCACAGCATTGACCCAGAAAAATGTATCAAGTGTGGTACCTGTATTGAAAAATGTAGATTCGGCGCAATCTCCAGAGCATAATAGAAGGGGTGATTTTTGTGGAAATGGTAAATGTTATGATTGATGGCGTTTCCGTGCAGGTTGAAGCAGGCTCTACCGTACTGCAGGCTGCACAGAAAGCAGGCATTAATATTCCAACATTATGTTATTTAAAAGATGTAAATCAACTGGGCGCATGTCGTGTATGCTTGGTTGAAGTAAAAGGTGCCAAAGCACTGCAGCCTTCCTGCGTATATCCAGTTCGCGAAGGTCTGGAAGTGTACACCAATACTGCAAAAGTTCGTGAAGCAAGAAAAGGTGTTGTGGAATTGCTGTTATCCAACCATCCGGCTGACTGTCTGAATTGTGTGCGCAGTGGTAACTGCGAATTGCAGCAGTTAGCTCATCAGATGGGTATCCGCAAAATCCGTTTCACAGGCGAACAGAGCACATTCCCAGTTGATGACCGTAGTGTAGCAATCGTTCGTGATCCAAATAAATGCGTATACTGCCGTCGTTGTGAAGCAGTGTGTAAAAAAGTACAGGGCGTTAATATCTTGGGCGGCATTGGCCGTGGCTTCAACAGTATTGTTGGTCCAGCATTTGGACACTCCTTGGATGAAATCAACTGCACATTGTGCGGTCAGTGCATCAATGTATGTCCAGTTGGCGCTTTGACAGAAAAAGACGACACCCAGAAGGTATGGGATGCTCTAGCTGATGAAAACAAACACGTTATTGTACAGTTCTCTCCAGCTGTTCGTATTGCTATCAGTGAAGAATTTGGCCTGCCCTACGGCACTATTTCTACGGGCAAATTGGTTGCAGCTTTGAGAAGAATGGGTTTCGATAAAGTATTTGATACCAACTGGTCTGCTGACTTAACTATCATGGAAGAAGGCAATGAACTGCTAGACCGTCTGCAAAATGGCGGCACGTTGCCAATGATTACTTCCTGTTCTCCAGGCTGGGTAAAATATTGTGAAAATCATTATCCAGATCAGCTGGCGCACTTATCCACTGCGAAATCTCCACAAGCAATGTTTGGTGCGATGGTAAAAACTTATTATCCACAGACAGATGGAATTGATCCGGCCAGCATTTACAGTGTATCTGTAATGCCATGTACAGCTAAAAAATATGAAGCTGCTCGTCCAGAAATGTGCGACAGTGGTTACAGAGATATTGATGCCGTTATCACTGTTCGTGAAGTTGCACGTATGATTAAACAGGCTGGTATTGATTTTACAAATCTGCCGGATGAAGAATGCGATGCGCCGATGGGCGTGGGTACTGGCGCAGGTACGATCTTTGGCACAACAGGCGGCGTTATGGAAGCGGCTCTGCGTACCGTTTATGAAGTAGTAACTGGAAAAACTTTGCCACGTTTGGAACTGGAAGAAGTTCGTGGTACGATGGGCGAAATTAAAGAAGCTACCATTGACTTAGATGGCACACCGGTAAAAGTAGCCATTGTAAATACATTGGCTCGCGCAAAGGACATTATGGAACAGGTGAAAGCTGGAACGGCTGACTACACCTTCATCGAAATCATGGCTTGTCCAAATGGTTGTGTAGGCGGTGGCGGTACACCAATTGTTGATGCTTTAACCAGAACCAAATTGCCGGAAGATTATCGTGTAATGCGGACGAAAGGGTTGTATACAGATGACGAAAATCTGACCATTCGGAAATCTCATGAAAACCCATTCATTATCGCAGCTTATGAAAACTTCTTGGGTGAACCATTAGGACATAAAGCCCATGAATTGTTGCATACCCATTATACACCACGTAAAAAGTACAATCTGGAATGCAACGACTAGTTCGTTAATAAATTCTTGATTGGAATTTCCTCCTATAAGAACTGTCACAAAATTTGTGGCAGTTCTTTTTTGCGCCTGAAATTGACGGTATACAGGTTACAGGATATAATGAAAACAACATGTAATCGCATGGTGTAGACAGATTTGAAATATGTTTTTATGAAATATAGTTGTTTGCATGGAGAGTCAGTATGAATATCAGATATTTTGAGTATTTAAGGGAAATTAATAAGTGCAAATCATTCAAAAAAGCAGAAAAACGGCTGCATATCAGTGCGCAACAACTAGGGCGTATCGTTACATCTATAGAAGACGAATTTGGCGTTAGCATTTTTGAAAGGAACAATTTGGGCTTGCATTTGACAAAAGAAGGGGAAGAATTTTTAACAAGGGTGAAGGCATTGCTGGATTTATATCAAGCAATGCATCGTATGCCGGATGATTCAAAAAACATTTCATTAAGTGGCCCGTTAAATATCTGCGCTTCCATCAATACTTGGCCGATGATGGGCGAGCTTGTAGCAGCTTTCGCAAATCGATATCCTGGTATCTCTATCAATTACCGTATGTGTACCGATCGGGAGCTGTTAGATAATGTGGAGCGCTATGAAAATACAGTGGGAATATTGTTCCGTGTTGTTGTGAAAGGGATGGCTGTATTAGAAGTACCAGAGACAGTACAAACGGATTTCATTCAGAAAAATAAAATGGCAATCTACTGTGGGAAAAGTAATCCGCTTTGCTTGCAGTATAAAAAGGTTTCTTTGCATCATGTAAAGGACATCCCGCTTATCGTATATGCGCCTAATGAGGATGACGAGATTAGAACCTATAAAATCTATGAGCTTCTTTGTGGCAATCAACCTGTAGTCAAGTATAGTACCAATGATGCGAGCTTGTTTCATAAGATTTTGCAGGAGGATGAAGAAGTAATCTATATCGGTGCTGCGTATTCGAAAGAGATTCGGACAGATTATTGCGCCATGATAGAGTTACTGGACGATGTTTTTCAGGAAATCCGGCTTGTGCAGAGCCCGAAAACGATGGAGAGCTTAACGGCCAAGGCGTTTATAGAACATGTAAATGATTATATTCTGTAGTAAGCTGATAAAACATTGAAATAAACAGCATGTAAAGTAAAATGTTTATCGAGAGATGGATAAACATTTTTTCGTGCTATGCAAAACAGAAAAAATTAGATATGGTATCTACAAGGACGTTGGAGAGTTTGTATATTTTAAATGGTCAGGAGGATTTTTTATGATTAGAAAAGCGATAGAGGCTGATTTGGACGGCGTCAATGATGGCTATGAGGAATTGTTGTATTACGAAAAAGAGCATGGTGCTTACACAGTATGGCAATTGGGTGTGTATCCTACCAGAAGTTCAGCGAAGAAAAGTTTAGATGAGGATGGGCTATATGTGCTGGAGGAAGATGGACAAATTGCGGCCAGCATTACCGTCAATCAAAAACAGCCGCCGGAGTATGGAATGGTGCATTGGGGCTGTGAAGCCAAGCCGGAAGAGGTCATGGTCATTCATTTGTTATGTGTGCGGCCATCGAAAGCCCATCAAGGCATGGGACGGCGTATGGTAGAATTTATTATTGAAGAAGCCCGGAAGCGTGGCTGCAAAGCAGTGCGTCTGGATACCGGCGCGCAAAATATTCCTGCCAAATCGTTGTATACGAAAATCGGCTTCAAACTGGCCGGCACTGCTTCTATGGCCATCGGCGGCTTAATTCCCCATGAAGGGCATCTGTTTTTTGAATATGTGCTTTAATCCATTTTAAAAGAATAGCGGAAAAATATGTTGCATTTTGTATTATTCTGTGCTACTGTATACCATGTTGCTGATACGTAAGAAGTATGCGTTTGTCGGCAACTATCTCTGGAGAGTCTCTATCTTAAGAGCGCCGAAGGTGTACCATAAGTGCGCATGCACTTGTGAATCTCTCAGGCAAAAGGACAGGGCATAGAAAATTCGGGCGGCAGAAATGCTGAATGCAATGTTCTACTCTTCGGAGAGCTGATTTAAAAATCAGCTCTTTATTTTTTGTGTCTGTTTTTTGAAAACAGATGGAGAGGAGAATGCAATATGTTAGAATTGGTGCAAAGCGCCAACAGTGTACTTTGGGGGCCAGTGCTGCTGCTATTGTTATGCGGTACAGGTATCTGGTACACCGTTCGTCTTCGGTTTATTCAAGTCAGAAAATTTGGAGAAGCCTGCAAATTGGTATTTGGACACATGAGGTTTCGGGGCGGTGAGCGAAAGACAGGGGAGATGACGCCCTTTCAGTCTTTGGCCACAGCTATCGCCGCGCAGGTGGGAACTGGTAATTTAACCGGTGCAGCCACTGCGTTGGTTTCTGGCGGTCCCGGCGCCATTTTTTGGATGTGGGTCAGCGCCTTTTTCGGCATGGCCACCATTTATGCCGAAGCCACGTTAGCGCAGACCTATAAAACCACATTGCCTGACGGTGAGGTAACTGGCGGGCCGGTTTATTATATTCGTCAGGCTTTTCACGGCACCTTGGGGAAAGTGCTGGCTGCGGCGTTTGCTGTATTTATTATTTTAGCGCTAGGGTTCATGGGCAATATGGTGCAGTCCAACTCCATTGGCAGCGCTTTCGCTGAAGTATTTTCCAGCCGAAATATCAGTATTCCTCCTGTTATCGTTGGTATTTTGCTGGCCGTTTTTGCCTCATTCATTTTTATTGGTGGTACAAAACGATTGGGTGCCTTTGTAGAAAAAGTAGTGCCTTTTATGGCGGCTATGTATGTCATTGGCGGTTTGGTGCTAATTGTTTTAAATATTGCCCACTTGCCGCGGGTATTGGAAACGATTGTGGTGTGTGCCTTTCGTCCCAGCGCCATGGGCGGTGGTGCTTTAGGAATTACTGTGCAGCAGGCTATTCGCTATGGGGTAGCCCGCGGTTTGTTTTCTAACGAAGCCGGGATGGGGTCCACGCCTCATGCCCATGCCCGCGCAGCGGCAAAGAATCCCCATGAGCAAGGCTTAACCGCTATGATTAGCGTTTTTATAGATACCTTTATCGTTTTGAACATGACTGTTTTTGCAGTGCTGTCCACTGATGCATTGGCGACAGGAAAAGGCGGAATCGCGCTGACCCAGGCGGCCTTTTCAACAGTGTACGGCAGTTTCGGCGATATTTTCGTAGCGATTTGCCTGCTGTTTTTTGCTTTTTCCACCATTTTGGGCTGGCACTTCTTTGGAGCAGTCAACGTAAAGTATTTATTCGGCGATTTTGCCGTAAAGGTGTACTCTTGCATCGTGATAGTCTGCATTATTGTCGGTTCTACCCTAAAAGTGAATCTCGTTTGGGAATTGTCCGACTTCTTTAATGGCATGATGGTCATTCCCAACGCCTTAGCGCTTTTGGCGTTAACCGGCGTTGTTGTGGCCAACTGTAAAAAATACAGCGGCAAATAAAGAAAAGCAGTATCTGCCTCCCGAAGCAGATACTGCTTTTTTGTGCGCGGAATGATTAAAAATAAAACGTGTACGCTGTCATTTCGCTCTGCATGATAAAAGTTTGCTGTTACGGCTCCAACTTATGCCGCTTGCTGACTTTGCCCAGTGGTTTGTTTCTGTTGTTCCTCCCGCAGTTGCAAGGTGGCGTAGGTCATATCCACAATGTCGCCGCGGGTAGCAACGGTGCTGCCGGAGGCTTGTTCTTCTGTTAAGATGCCATGGGTCACAGCGATAGCCAAAGCGTCTTGATAGCTATGTTCAATCCCCAACACGCGGAGCATCATAACGGCATAGTCCCGTTTGGAAACGGCGTCGGTGCCGAAGGTAGTAGCGCTTTGTCCGGCCGCCAGCTTCTGATCATATAAAAAGCCGATAGAAGAGCGAGCCCATTCCGGTACATCGGTGAATGGGCAAACAGAGGTGTAGTAATCGCCTTTTTCCCGCAAAGCGGCAACGCCGTCATTCATACGCATCACCATCACACCCATTTCCACCCGAGTCATACCGTCATCTAAACGAAAGCCGCCTTCATCGCCTACAAAAAGGCCCAGCTCTTTCAAAGCCTCCGCTTTTTTTTGCGTAGTTTCGGTAGATGCCGACAGATGGTTGGACGTCGCTGGCGTATTGGTATCCGCTTCCTCCGATTCCCCTAGAATGTCTTTCAGATAACGGTCATCTACCACATCGCCGGTGACAGCGTTTTGCAGTGATAATCCGGCAAAAGGCACGCTGGTATTTTTCTGACCAACCGTGCGACCAGTGTAAATTTCTTTGCTGGTTTCATAGGCTGCTCGGTCATAAGTATGGGTGCCCTTCTGTTGGAAGGTGTCGATGTCCAATAAAAAATAAGACCAGCGGTCGCTGTTATCCTGCTTGCCGATGGGGTCATTGAAGGTGACATCCAGCATCCACCATTTCCCATCCAAATAAACCGCATTCCAGATATGATTACCGCCGTAGGCGGTACCCGTCACCTTTATGCAGGGAATATCCAGCATTTCGCACAATAACTGTACGCTGTTGGCATAGCCTTCGCAGACAGCCTGCCCTTCAATTAAACAGCCAAAGGTGGTAAAGGCTTCGTGATAACGGTCCGGGTCTTTCACGGCTGCCGATACATATTCACAATTATCTACAATATAATTGTTGATGTAACGCAGCTTTTCATAATTTGTGCTGTAAATAGCAGCGTCAGCGACAATTTCTTTGGCTTTGTTCTGCACATCTTGGTTCAAGTCGTTGTAATCTCTGCCGCGAAAGGTCACAAAGAAGGTAGTAGGGTTAACATTGGAATAATACTGCAGATTGGCGTCCAAACTAAAGGGCATCAGCCGCGTAGCCAAATCCAGCACATCGTTCATATAATTTTCAGCAGCGGGGCTTTCTCCGGCAACATTTGTATTCAGACGGATTTCTCCCGTTGCGCCGTTCTGCAGATAAATTTGATATAGTGTTGTAGCAGCGCCAACCTCATCGGCGGCGGTGTTTGCCAGCGCCGGCAGAGCGCTTATCAGCAGAAGCAGGCCCGTGCAAAGCAGCGTGAGCAGTTTTTTACAGTTCATGAGAATACCTCACTTTCCTTATTTCTCATTTATAAAGTATTTGTTACAGTATAGCATATTTCGGGCAGAAAAATATAAGGATTTTATTAAGATTTGCTTGCAGAAAAATAATTTTATCAAAAGTAATTTGCTCTCATAGGCTTTTTGCATTATAATATAAAAATATAATTTGCAATTATTGCAGGAACAAATGAATTTTGCGATGCTAACTTCGTATAAACAGGCAGGAGGGAAACTATTTGATGGAAATTTTAACTATGCTGAATCAATATGCCATTATTTTTACAGCAGCTATGGCCTTGATTGCCCTGATTTTTTTAATCAGATTGATTCAACTGCAGCGAGAAATAAAAACTTTAAAAAAGAAATATACAGCGCTGACCGTAGGTGTCAACGGTGAAAATCTTAGTGAAATTGTAGAAAGTCTGGTGGCCAGCAATGCGCTGACGCAGCAAGCCGCACAGCAATTAGAGCGAGACGTAAAAGAACTGCGCAAACGGCAGCAGGCCAACTTAAACCATGTGGCCATCATGCATTATAACGCCTTTGACTTTACCTATGGCGAGCTGAGCTTTTCCATGGCAGTGTTGGACGACCTGGGCAACGGCTATATCTTTACCAATATTCATAACAGAGACGATGCCCGTTGCTATTGCAAACGCATTTTGAATGGGGAAAGTAAGCATCCGCTCAGCGATGAGGAAAAAGAAGTGCTGGAATATGCGCTGAATAATGAAGTCGATTACAGTCGCACAGCCCGTAATGCAGCCGCTGTAAAATAGCTGTAGTATAATAGCTGCAATATATATCGTAAGCTCTAAGAATTTTCTGGTAGATGGTGATAGGAACGATGGAAGAAAAATGTCCATATAGTTTATTATTTAAACAACTTTCAATTGCTTTTGAAAATAATTTACAGCGCGAAGCCGCCCAATATGGATTGACTGCGGCTCAGGCCAGCATTCTGATTTATTTATCCAATATAGATCACCGGGTCAATCAGCGCGAGCTGGAAAGCTATTTCCATTTGAGTAATCCCACTGTGACAGGCTTAATGAAGCGGATGGAAGCCAAAGGCTTTATTCGTCGGGAAGTGAGCCAGGCAGATGGCCGCGCCAAATATATCCTATTGACAGAGAAAGCCATGGAAATCAGCAGTGAGGTGCAGCAAAACCTGGCCAAAATGGAGCAGAAGGTTGTGCAGGGCATGACGGCGGAAGAAAGCGAGCAGTTTCACGCCTTATTGATGCAGGCTTTGAAAAATATATATGTATGTCGAGAAAAACATCAGGAAAATTAAACGAAGCAGGCTGTTGTATGAAAACTTCCTTCATGCAGCAGCCTTTTGTTATGGCTTCTGCTCATGCAGGTTGAAGCTGTCGCCATAGCGGGGCACATAGATTGCAGAGGACGTTTCTTGCAGCAGTTCGGCTAAAAAGAAGGCGGTTTCTTCATCGCCATGATTTAGAAAAATTTTTTCAGGCGGAGGCTGCAGTTGCTGCAGCCATTGCATAAGCGCAGGCTGGTCGGCATGGATGGGGCGTACCGGCAGGGCTACCACGCGAGCCTGCACAGCGATTTCATCGCCAAATAACGTAACGCTGGCGGCGCCGTCCAACAGCGTGCGGGCTAAGGTGCCGCGGCGCGGATTTCCCAGCAGCACCACCGTACATTGGGGCCGCCATAAATGATGCTTTAAATGGTGGCGAATTCGTCCGCCGTCGCAGGTGCTGCCCGAGGCAATGATAACCTTTGGCGCGTGGTCTTGGTTCAACAAACGGGATTGTTCAGTGGTAGTGCATAAATGCAGATGGGGAAAATCCAGCAAAGCGCCGCAGCGTTTTTTCAAAACAAGCGCTTCTCTATCTAAATAGCCGTTCAGATAATCGCCGCTGTAAATGGCACAGGCTTCCTCCGCCAAAGCGTTGTCCACATACACAGGAAAGTCCGGCAGTGCTGACACCAGCCCCGCCTGTTTGATTTGCTGCAAGTAATATAAAATCTCCTGGGTACGGCCAATGGCAGCGGCGGGAATGATGACACTGCCCTGCTTTTGAAATGTGGATTGTAAGATCTGCGCCAGCGCCTGTTGATAATCGTGCTGCTGCCAATAACAATGGTCTCCGTGGGTGCATTCCATCACCACAGTATCCGCCGCTGTTAGCTGTTGTGGCTCCCTCACAAAGGGCAACTCTCGGTTGCCCAAATCTCCGCTGCATAAAAGTTTCCGTTTCTGCCCATGTTCCTCATAATCCAATGCAATCATGGCCGAGCCCAATATATGACCGGCGTCATAAAAACAAAATTGCAAATCCTTCGTTAAAGTCTGCCGTTGGCCATAATGGCAGATTTTTATTTGCTGCAATGTTTTTTTCACATCCTGCAGCGTAAAGAACGGCTCTTGCAGAGGCTTTCCTGCCCGACGGTTTTTCTGATTGCGCCAGCGCAGCTCATGCCCTTGCAAATCGGCGCTTTCCCGCAGCATCATGTCCAACAAATAAGCGGTCGGCTCGGTCATAAAGATGGGGCCTTGAAACCCCCGTTTTACCAAAAGCGGCAGCCGTCCGCAATGGTCGATATGGCAATGGGTAAGCAGCACCGCGTTAAGCTGCTGCGGCTGAAACAGAAACTGGTTGTTATCAATCACATCTTGCCCCTGTTGTAAACCGCAGTCAATCAATAGCTGGTATCCTTCATGTTGTATATGCATACAGCTACCAGTCACCGCCCTGGCCGCTCCGCAAAACGTAAGCCGCATAATTTCCGCTCCCTCTGTTTCTGTCATAAATTTGTGTTTCCTTTTAGTGTGTCCTGACGGAAAAAATCTATGCGGATTTTTTTGCTATCCATTGTTTTTATTTGCTACCCTTCGGATTTTTTTGCTACACTTCGCATTTTTATTTGCTACCCTTTGCCCTATCCCTCCGTGGCTTCGGACATCGCCTTGTCTGTGCAGCTTTGCCGGACTCGCTACGCTGTCCGTCACGCTTTGCACAGTCTGCGGCGCTATCCGCGCCCCACCAGAAAGGCGTAGGGCGCAAGTCGGAATTTTGGCGAAGGCAG
Source organism: uncultured Peptococcaceae bacterium (assembly GCA_902462325.1). Lineage (GTDB taxonomy): Bacteria > Bacillota > Peptococcia > Peptococcales > Peptococcaceae > UBA7185. The sequence continues at coordinate 1,035 of CABQBF010000057.1, read as the reverse complement.
CGGGGAGTCGAAACCCATAAAAGGGTAAAGAGTGCTTTGTTCCTATTTGTGGTCTATCCGGTAGATATGTTGTAGGGGCCGTTGCCACTAGCGCGTTTAAAGCGCGAATGAAGCACGTTTTTCTGTGCGAATGCGCGAATGCGCTGGAACCGGCCCGCTGGTTGTTAGCCCAGTTCTGTCATCCTGAGCGACAGCGAAGGATCTTCTATCTGTTTTAAAAATGGTTCCCTTATGGCTCAACATGACAAAACGATATTCTGTAATGCCGCTGCAATGGGATAACAATTCGTTATATCGTTAGCGTTGTAGCATACTTCTAGGGAGCCTGTAAATTGCCGACTCCCTATATGGAGTGTTGTGTAAAGAATTGTTATGGAACGGAAGATGGGCGGGCGGTTTAGCCAGTTATGGTAATAGGCAATGTAGGGTAGAAATATGTCGAACGAATTTTCTTGAAATTTACAAAATATTCCGTTATAATGAAGTCAGGATTTTATTTCTCGCCAGGCCCAGGTGCTGAGCGGGGGGTATATCAAATTCGGCTTAGCGAATAAAGGCATTGCTGCGGCGATGCAGTTCTTTGTTTATTTATTGCTCCCAACCAAACGCTTACAAGTAAGAAATGGAAGGGAGGCGTGTATGCATGGATGAAATGATTACAGCTTATTATGTAGCCTATACCATTTTTTTGTGTCTGTCCAGTATCCAGGTCATAGTTGACCTGGTGAAAGACTGGCATAAACATATACGTTCCTCGCGCCAAAAGCGCAATAAGGGGAAATGAAAACGAGGACTAGCGTCACACCCAATGACCCGCTAGTCCTCTAACACACCCCCTGAGCAATGCCATGTGGCAGCTCATATAGTAATTATAGTTTAACATTACGGTTTTTATGTGTCAAGAGATTTGGAAATATTTGCTTTGAAAGAAATCTCAGGGCTGTTCTGTTTGTAAGCGGCAGGACAGTTCTTTTTATTTGTTTTTGCTACACTTCGCATTTTTATTTGCTACCCTTTGCCCTATCCCTCCGTGGC
>CABQBF010000056.1 GCA_902462325.1 uncultured Peptococcaceae bacterium | reverse complement strand
GGCGTGATTTTCTTCAATTTCCGCGGCGACCGGGCTAGAGAAATCACCAAAGCTTTTGTCAGCCGAGAATTTAACGGATTTGTACGGCCCTATTTGGGCGTGCAGTTTGTAGCTATGACCCAGTATGAAAAGGGGTTAGATGTTACAGTGGCTTTCCCGCCGCAGGATTTGCAGAATACGTTGGGCCAAGTGTTAGCCGCCCATGGAATTCCTCAATTTCGTGTGGCAGAAACAGAAAAATACGCCCATGTCACCTTTTTCTTTAACGGCGGTGTGGAAGAACCTAATCTGTTAGAAGACCGGCTACTGGTGCCATCGCCTAAAGTGGCTACCTATGACTTACAGCCGGAAATGAGTGCGCTTGCTGTAAAGGATAACCTGGTTTCCGCTATACGGAGCGAGAAATATCCATTTATTTTGGTCAATTTCGCCAATCCCGATATGGTTGGGCACACTGGCGTGCAAGAAGCTGCCCGCAAAGCGGTGGAAACTGTGGATGCCTGTGTGGGGGAAGTGGCAGCAGTAATTGAAAAGATGGGCGGCGTGTTGCTGATTACTGCCGACCATGGCAATGCTGAGCAAATGATAGATCCTGTGAAAGGGACACCCCATACCGCTCATACGGCCAATCCGGTGCCGTTTATTGCGGTAACACCGCAGCCGCGTCAGGTGAAAGATGGTTCACTACAAGATGTAGCGCCAACAGTGTTGGCTTTACTAGGAATTGAAAAGCCAACTGAGATGACGGGCAGCAGCTTGATTATGGCTTGCTAAATTCTCACTCTGTTATATTGGTTCATTCCGCCAGAAAGGCGTAGGTGTGAAGCATTTTTCGGAGTCGCGGAGGAAGAGGCGAAGTGTAGCCAAAATTTAGAGTTTTTAAAGTCTTTTTATAAATTAAGAGGAGGAACATCCCAATGAGTATGATTACCGATGTATATGCAAGAGAAATTTTAGATTCCCGCGGAAATCCAACGGTGGAAGTGGACGTTTATCTGGAAGACGGCGCTTTTGGCCGCGCTGCTGTTCCATCTGGCGCTTCTACCGGCGCTTTTGAAGCTGTAGAACTGCGTGATGGCGATAAAGAACGCTATTTAGGCAAAGGCACCTTAACAGCAGTGGACAATGTTAATACCCTGATTGCTCCTGGCTTAATCGGCCTGGATGCTACCGACCAGAGCGGCATTGACCGTTTCCTGATTGAACTGGACGGCACTAACAATAAAGGTAAGCTGGGCGCCAATGCTATTTTGGGCGTATCCTTGGCTGTTGCCAAAGCTGCTGCCGATTCTGCCGGTTTGCCGTTGTATCGCTATATTGGCGGTGCCAATGCAAAAGTGTTGCCATCTCCTATGATGAATATTTTAAACGGCGGTAAACATGCCGACAACAATGTGGATATTCAGGAATTTATGGTGATGCCCTTAGGCGCGCCTACTTTCAGCGAAGCACTGCGCATGGGGACAGAAGTATTCCATAGCTTAAAAAAAGTATTAAAAGGTAAAGGCTACAATACTGCCGTTGGCGATGAAGGCGGCTTTGCGCCAAATTTAGGCTCCAACGAAGAAGCGCTGGCCGTGATTGTAGAAGCGATTCAAGCTGCCGGATATGAACCGGGTAAAGATGTTTATCTGGCTTTGGATGTGGCTTCTACCGAATTGTATCACGATGGCATTTACGAATTGGCCGGTGAAGGCGTAAAGAAAACCGCTGCTGAAATGGTAGATTTTTATGAAGAACTGTGCAACAAATATCCCGTTATCTCTATCGAAGATGGTCTGGCAGAAGAAGACTGGGAAGGCTGGAAAATGATGACCGAACGACTGGGCAAAAAAGTGCAGTTGGTGGGCGACGACCTGTTCGTGACCAATACACGCCGCCTGTCCAAAGGTATTGCGCAGGATACTGCCAATGCAATTTTAGTGAAGGTAAACCAGATTGGAACTTTAACTGAAACACTGGAAGCTGTAGAAATGGCAAAACAGGCCGGCTACACTGCTATCATCTCCCATCGTTCTGGTGAGACTGAAGATGCAACCATCGCTGATATTGCTGTAGCTACCAACGCCGGTCAGATTAAAACAGGTGCGCCATCCAGAAGTGACCGTGTAGCTAAATACAATCAGTTGCTGCGTATCGAAGAAGAATTGGATGAAGTTGCCGTTTACAATGGCATCAAGAGTTTCTATAATCTGAAAAAATAAATTCGGCAGAAAGCAGAAATTTTCATTGCATTTTATCTGTTCATCTGCTAGAATAGGCATATTGAGTAGAAACAGGTGAAGGAGGATTTACAGTGACAATTCTGGTAACAATTCTGCAGGTTATTGCAGCCGTTGGATTAATCGCAACCGTTTTATTGCAGTCTGGTAAAAGCGCTGGCTTATCTGGTGCAATCACTGGTGGTGCTGAAACCTTTTTTGGGAAAAAAGGTATGGATGATAAATTTGCAACATGGTCTAAAGTTTTTGCAGTGGCCTTTATGGTATTAACATTAGTACTGGCTATCATGGCATAAACAAGAAGTGATAAAGGATAAAAAGCCGTTCGATTGGTTGAATAAACCAAACGGACGGCTTTTTTGCGTGGAAAAAACGCAAGCCAGTAAGAAAAAGTTTATAGCGGAAAAGAAGGTTTTCCAGCAACTAATAGTTACTAGCCGTGTTGTAAATAAAACGATTCTATGCAAAGCATTAGTTAATACTATATTATAAGTACAAGGAAAGTGCTTCGTGGAATTAAAATAACCGAGAATCCATTCGCAGGATTCATGTTAAGCGCTTTTTAGATGTTGTAATAGTAATTGGCGCCAAAGTTGCTATTTACATGATTGATAACTTATTTTAAGAAACAAAAAGGGGAGGTTCTTATGACAGCGAATGTTGCAAAGAAAAATACAATGAGTTATGTACATGTAGCAATTATGATTGCGCTGATGCTATGCGGTGGTTTTTTACCGCCCTTTGGACAGGTTACGCTATTAGGTATGAAAGTTTTTGGTGTGTTTTTAGGCTTATTGTATGGCTGGATTTTTGTTGGTATTTTATGGCCAAGTGTATTAGGTTTTTTTACATTATCTTTGACTGGTGTCACGACACCTTTGATGGCTTTTGTTGCAGGCTTTACCAATCCAACTACAACCTAGTTATCATGTCCTATATTTTTGCTTACTGTCTGGGTCAAATTGGGGTAAATGAGGCCATTGCGTACTGGGCTATGGGAAAGAAAGTTTTCGTAAATCGTCCGTGGTTATTAGCTACGGCGCTTGTTCTTGTAACCTGCTTGTTGGGTATGTTGGGCGGTTCTTTTGCAGCAATCTTCCTAATGTGGGGTGTAACGAAAACGATTGCAGAAAAGAACGGCATGGAAAAAGGAAATTTACTTGTCAGCATGGTTTATGGATTGATTTTATTCGGTGGTTTTAGCGGTGGCCAAATGGTTCCATTTTTTGGTGGCGTTATGATGTACGGTGGATTTTTAACAGCGGCGACAGGCGTTGTGGTGGAAGGGCTGCAATTCCTATTTATTGGGGAATTATACACAGTACTTTCCATGTTAGCAGTTATCTTAATTGTAAAATTCATTTTCAGGCCTGATGCTTCCAAATTTTATTTGACAGAAGAAATGCGTGCGAATTATGCTGCTTATAAACTGAACATGAAGCAGAAAATCGGTTTGATTTTATTGGTAATTTATTTTGTAACCTTGCTATTGCCATCTGTTTTTCAGGGAGCTCTTTGGACAATGTTGGCCACTTGGGGCGTTACAGGCATGACGATCTTATATCTGGTAGTATTTTCTATTTGGAAAGATGAAAAAGGCGATCCAATATGTTCTATGGAAGATTGCTTTCAGAAAGGGGTCGCGTGGGGTCCTATTTTACTGTTCATGGTAACCATTCCGCTGGCAAATGCAATGGAATCGGAAGAAGTGGGATTAATGGCAACTGTAAATGAAGTTTGCACACCATTCTTTTCCAGTATGGGAACGACTGCAATGCTGATTGCGATCGTAATTGTGATCGGGCTCTTGACGCAGATATTCCACAATCTGGTTATGGGTGCGCTGTTTACGCCTGTATTGGCTCCAATTTTTATCGCTATGGGCGGTAATCCGATAACCTTCTTTTTCGTACTATATGCAGCGTTGTGCTGTTCCTTTGGTACTCCAGCAGCTTCTATGCAAGCAGGTTTGATTTTCGGCTATGATGAGGTACCCAGCAGGCATGCCTATTTGTTAGGTTCGGCCTATTATCTGGTAACAGTTGTGATCGTGATTGCGATGATTCCTTTGTGTAATTTTGTGTTTGCAGGGTTAGGTTAAAAAAGCAACTGATATTTGGTTGCATCAGATAGGTTTTAAATGATGACAAGGAGGAAAAAAACAAATGACAAATCAAAAAGTAATTGTATTGGGGATCGACGGTATGGATCCCAAGTTGTGTAAACGATTATTGGAGGAAGGACGGCTGCCCAACATTAAAAAAATGTTGGACCGCGGCAGCGCCAGAGAAGATTTAGTAATGCTAGGCGGTGTGCCAACCATTACGCCGCCTATGTGGACCACGCTGGCTACAGGTGCGTACCCGAACACGCATGGTGTGACCTGCTACTGGAATTCTCATCCAACAGAATTGGATCGTTTGGTATATACTTTCGACACATCTAAGATTACAGCAGAGCAGATATGGGAAACGGCTGTAAAAGCCGGAAAAAAAGCATTGGTATGGACTTGGCCGTGCTGCTGGCCGGCGCGAATTGACAGTCCAAATCTGCATATTGTGGGTGGTTTAGCGCCATTGGGTCCAAATCATACCTCCGCAATTGTAGATGACGATTATTTAACTTATGCGACGGTAGATTGCAAGGTCATCGGTCCTCGTGAACATTTGGAAGCCAAAGGCGGCGCTGGTTGTATTATGACCGACGATATGAAGGAACAGGAATCCAATGCAGGCTATATTTCTAGCTTTAATGAAATGGGCGCAGGAAATGCAAGTGCAGATGCCGACGGCGAAGGTGTACAGACAGGAATTGCGCCAAAAACCTGGTTATTGTTTGAACATATGGAAGGGGAAGAAATGAATGAAAGCGATAAATGTCTGAAAACTTATAATTCCCCAATTACTGAACCGAAAAACTGGAAACATGAGATCCCTGTCAGCGCTAAGGAATTCCACGTTATTGTTGCCCAAGGGACGATACAATATCCCAGCCTGATGTTACAAAATGAAAAAGGTCAATATGATCGTGTAGAAATTTATTTGAATAAGAGAGCGGAGAAACCGTTTGTGACCATTCGGGATGGCGAATATCATCCGGTGGTGGAAACAGAGCTTCTGTTTGGCGATAAAAAAATAAAAACAACAAGGCACTTTACGATTGTAAAAATTGATCCAAAGGGAGAATTTGTAACAATTTCTGCCGGAACAGCGTTGGATATTGAAACAGAACGCAAAGAATCCAATTGGCTGCCACAGTCTTTATATCAGCAGACAGTGGACATTGCCGGATATGTTCCCTATGCTATCGGTGTAGGCGGTGGTTATCCGGAAATGATTAGCCGGCGTTCCCTGCCAAGCTGGGATGTTTTCCAGAAATGGCAGGCAAAAGCGTTGTTGGGCTTGATTGAACAGAATCATTACGATGCGGTATTTACTCATATTCATAATCATGACCATATTGGGCATCCATGCTGGAGATGGGCAAAAACTAGAGAAAAATATGGTTATAATGATGAAAAAGTATATCAGGGATTTTTAGAAGAAATTTTCCTGCAGACGGACGAGTATGTTGGGCAGTTCCTGCCGCTGATGGATAAGGGATGGAATATTATTGTAACCAGCGACCATGGCCTATTGTGCAGTGAAGAGGACGACCTGCCATATTTGGGCGAAGGGTTTGTTATGAACGTGGGCGTTATGCGTGATTTGGGCTATACTGTGCTAAAGCAGGACGAAAATGGAAAAGTTTTGCGTGAAATCGACTGGGAAAAAACAACGGCAGTAGCGCCTCGCGGCAACCATATTTATATTAATCTGAAGGGACGGAATCCGCATGGTATCGTAGACCCGGCAGATAAATATGAATTGGAACGGAAAATTATTGATGACCTGTACAGCTATCGGATGAACGGAAAACGTATTGTGAATATTGCCATGCGCAATAAGGATGCTGCATTGCTTGGCTTAAGTGGTGACCGCTGCGGCGATATTATTTACTTCTTAGAAGAAGGATTTAATCGTCTGCATGGCGATGCGTTATCTACAACAGAAGGGTACTTTGGCACCAGCGTTTCTCCAATTTTCTTTGCCGCAGGTCTGGGTATCAAAAAAGGCTATGTAACAGACCGTGTTATCCGTGAAGTAGATGTGGCGCCTACAGTTTCGGCATTGCTTGGTATTCCGATTCCGGCACAATGCGAAGGGGCGCCTGTGTATCAGATTTTAGAAGATAATCCATTTAGTGTTAAATAATTTTTTGGATAAATATTTGCATAAATAAAGGAATAAAGCTGTTGCGTCAAATAATTTTGTAGATATATGATTTGGTGCAGCAGCTTTTTTATTGGGTATCAAATGTAGAACTGCTCATACATCATGTAGAAAGAAGCTATAAAATTTGGTGTTTTATGCAATTTCGGTTATACTGTGAAATGGGGGATTTTTTACGAAGACAATTGTCTGAAAATAATCTACAATTGCTTTTTTTGGTGAAGAATATCAATAGACGGAAAGAGGAATGGAATATACAAGGGAAGTTCCTATGTTACAGGGTTTGACAGTTTGTGCTTGACTTGCAAATGATGTTCGGAGAACAAAAAAACTGTGAGAAGTTTGGATTGGAGGAAGCGAGATGAATATCGTTCAAATTCAATATCTTTTGAGCGCTGTTAGTTTACATTCCATTCATAAAGTTGCGGAGAAATATAATATTTCACCGCAAGGTGCCAGCAAGGCAATCAGAATGCTGGAGCAAGAATTGGGTGTTGTTCTGATGGAGCGCTCTACAAAGGGTGTGTTTTTGACAGAAGACGGAGCAAAAATTCTGGATAAGTTTCAGGCAATTCTGGATAATTATGAGGAGATCAGGCAGTTTGGAGATGCCTTGAATATAATGCCGAATTTAAAGTCTATACAAGGGGAAATCTCGTTGGCGGTTACGCCGAGATTTGCAGATAGCTATTTGGGAAAGCTGTTATTTAATTTTAATGAAATTTATCCAAAGATAAAAATAAAGGCCGACGCGATGAGTAACGACAAAATTTTTGAGAGAATGAGCGGAACGCATGGAGCATTTGATGTTGCGATTATTAATATCGTAAATTTAGAGCCTAATATTGATCAATTGGGAAATCATTTATTAAAGAATAATTTGCAATTTGCAGCCTATTGTACAAAGGAACTGTATATGTGCGGGAAGAAAACTTTATTAGAAAACATAGGTCCTACTTATTCGATAGAAAGTAGTGCATCAATTTATCCAGTGGTTGCGTATGAATATGGCGGTGTGGTTGGCAGCTTCAGAACTGACTACGAATATCAAATTAACTCGATTTCTCCGCAGCTGGAGTTGATCGATAAACAAAATATGCTGGGAGCCTACAGCCTGGATGAATTTAAATTACATTTCAACAATCGGAAACATGGCTATATTCCTTTTGATACACCAATTACGTTAACCTATGGGTATTTATTAAACGGCAGTCATCAATTATCGGAGGTAGAGAAAATTTTCCTGCAATATTTGTTAGATTATTTCGATTAGCTCTCGTCAATAGTAGCCATATGCTTCTCTTCTAATTTGTTTGGTAAAAAAGGGTTTTGTTCCCACAATCGCGTAATTAGTAATAGTTGCAGGATATTCTGGAAAGGGCTATAATAAAGCGCAGTGAAGCAATGCGTTTGCGTACCAATCCAGAAAGAGAAGGAGTTATTCATGATAGAGGACGAACATATTACCCGAGTGCAGTATCAGGATAAGGAGATTATTTTGATTGCAACGGCCCATGTATCGAAACAGAGCGCAGAACTGGTAAAAGCGGTGATTGACCAAGAACAGCCGGATAGTATTTGCGTAGAGTTAGACGAGGACCGGTACAAGAATATAAAAAATCCTAAGGCTTGGGCCGACACCGATTTGGTGCAGGTGATTAAGGAAAAAAAAGTGGGCTTTATGCTGGCCAATCTGGTGTTGGGCTCTTATCAGAAGAAGCTGGCCAAACAGTTGGATACCAATGTGGGCCAGGAAATGGTGCAGGGTATCAAAAGCGCCGAGGAAACAGGCGCCAATTTGGTATTGGCTGACCGCAGCATTCAGACTACATTTATGCGTATTTGGCGCAAGATGACGCTGAAAGAGAAATTTGAATTGTTGTTGAATTTGTTTTTTGCGCTGGATGATGAGGAAGAAAGCGAAATTACCGATGAAGAAATTGCCAAGCTGCTGCAGAAGGATATGCTGGAAGGCGCTATGGCCAACATGAAAGAGGAATTTCCCAAGATTGGCGATATTTTATTGTGTGAGCGGGACCAGCACCTGGCGAATAAAATTAAAAATGCACCGGGCAAGAAAATTGTGGCGGTGTTGGGTGGCGCCCATGTGGCCGGTGTGAAAGAGGAAATTTTTAAAGAGCAGAATATGCAGGAAATTACAACGGTGCCGCCTGCCGGAAAAACAGCTAAAGTGATTGGCTGGGCCATTCCGATCGCCATTGTTGCGCTGATTGCTTACGGTTTTGTGCAGGGCGTAGAAACGGGGATGCAACAGGTTGCCAGTTGGATTTTATGGAATGGCTCTTTGGCGGCTTTATTTACGGCGATCATGCTGGGCCATCCGTTGAGTATTCTGACAGCCTTTGTGGTAGCGCCTATCTCATCGCTGAACCCGATGTTGGCCTGCGGCTGGTTTGCCGGATTAATGGAGGCACATGTGCGCAAGCCAAAGGTAGAGGATGTCAGCAATATTTCCAACGATATTTTCAGCATCAAAGGATTGTTCCACAATCGGTTCCTGCGCACGCTGCTGATTGTCATTATGGCAAACTTGGGCAGTTCGCTAGGCACTATCATAGCAGGACTGGATATTATCAAAAATGTTTTTTAGGGTATTTTGCAGAGCTTGTAGCGGTGTGATGGACGGTTGCCCACAAATTTATGCCAAAGCACATGATTGCACTGCTTGAGCCTAAGAAGGGCCACGCAAGGGCGTTTATAAAATTTGTTCAAATTTGGACGAAGATAAATTTTGCCAAAATGGCAGGAATCAAGATAAATCGGCCTTTTGTATACAATATATACAGAAAAATTCTATTGTATAAAAACACTTTTAAAAGTATAATAAAAACAATAGCCAATATAACCTTACTGACAACGACGTCGGAAAATGTAGCATGGTGTACAACGCTGTTTTTTCGACGTCTTTTTTTGAATAAAGGAGGAGCTCGGATGGATTTATTTACTGCAAAAGGTGCTGTAGAAGTAGAGGAACCAAGACTATACAAAGGGGCGTTTCCTTACGATGATTTCCCCAAGAACGCATTCATTGAAGGAACCTACCCGTATGATTTGCCGGAGGAAATCTGGGTGACAGACACCACCTTCCGTGATGGGCAGCAGTCTATGGAATCGTTTACGCCCAAACAGATTGAAGATATTTTTACGTATATGCATTTATTGGACAATGGTAACGGCATTATCCGCCAGAGCGAGTTTTTTATTTACAGCGAGCGGGACAGAGAAGCCATTGAGCGTTGTCAGGCGTTAAACTATGAATTCCCGCAGATTACCACCTGGATTCGTCCGCTGCCCAATGATATTGCCTTAGCCGCTAGTATGGGCATTCAGGAAACCGGCGTGCTGATGAGCTGCTCGGACTATCATATTTTCGGAAAATTGAATAAAAACCGCAAAGAGGTTTTTAATATGTATTTAAAGGCGGCGGCCGATATTATGGAAAAGGGCATTCGTCCTCGCTGCCATTTAGAGGATATTACCCGCGCCGATGTGTTTGATTTTGTAATTCCCTTAATCAAAGCGCTGGACGAAATGGGCCGGGATGCCGGCGTGAGTATCAAATTCCGTTTGTGCGATACGTTGGGTGTAGGCAAGCCCTTCAGTCGTATGGCCATTCCCCGCAGCGTGCCGGCATTGGTGCATCATGTAAAAGAAGAAACCGGTGTGCATGCTACCCAATTGGAATGGCATGGACACAATGACTATTACTATGCAGTTGCCAACTCGGCGGCAGCTTGGCTACACGGCCTATCTAGCATCAGTACAACGCTGCTGGGGATTGGCGAGCGCACCGGCAATACGCCGTTGGAGGCTATGCTGGTGGAATACACCCAGCTAAAACAGCCGGAGCATCCGTTGAACTTTCATGCTTTAACAGAAATCGCCCGTTATTTTGAGCGAGAATTCCGCTATATGGTGCCACCAAAAACGCCGTTTGTGGGTGAAGATTTCAACGCTACGAAGGCGGGTATTCATGCCGATGGCTTGTTAAAACATGAGGATATTTACAATTCGGTGGATACGTTGAAAGTCTTTAACCGTCCTATCCGCATTGCGATTAATCAGTTTTCCGGTAATGCCGGGATTGCGGCCTGGATTAACGCCGAGTATGGGTTCCTGGGCGATGAAAAAATCACCAAGAAAGATCCGCTGGTGCATAAAATTAAGGCGTGGATTGATGACCAGTACGCCAGTGGCCGTAATACCGCTATCAGCGACTGTGAAATGCATTTCTTAGTTGGGAAATTTATTGTAAGTATCCGTACAGGCAAGGATGAAGATTTGAAAAACATTGTAATTCCAGGAGGTTGTGGAGAACGTGGCTAATTTAACAGAAAAAATAATCAGCCGTCACATCACGGACGGAGAAATGAAACCGGGAACGGAAATCGGATTGAAAATTGATCAGACTTTAACGCAGGATTCTACTGGCACAATGGCTTATTTGGAATTGGAAGCTATGGAGATTGACCGCGTAAAGACCAAGCTGTCGGTGGCATATATTGACCATAATATGTTGCAGGCTGGGCCAGAAAATTTTGACGACCATCTCTTTATTCAGAGTGCTGCTAAGAATTACGGTATCTGGTTCTCCAAACCGGGCAACGGCATCTGTCATCAGGTGCATCTGGAACGGTTCGGTGTGCCGGGTGATACGCTAATTGGCTCCGACAGTCACACGCCTACCGGCGGCGGCATTGGTATGCTGGCTATCGGTGCTGGCGGCGTAGACGTGGCTGCCGCTATGGCTGGCCGCAGTTATTACATTCAGATGCCGGAAGTAATTGAGGTGCGGCTGACTGGCCATTTGCGTCCGGGCGTGTCGGCTAAGGATATTATTTTGTATGTATTACAGCAGGAAACGGTAAAAGGCGGGGTCAATAAGGTTTATGAGTATACCGGCGACGGTGTGAAAACCTTGAGCGTACCAGAACGGGCTACCATCACCAATATGGGTGCAGAGCTGGGCGCTACCACCTCTATTTTCCCCAGTGATGAAATCACCAGAGAATTTTTGAAATCTATGGGCAGAGAGGATGCGTATCAGCCATTGACGGCCGATGCGGACGCTGCCTATCTGAAAACTATTACAGTGAACCTGGATGAATTGGTTCCGCTGGTGGCCTGTCCCCATAGCCCTGATAAAGTGGTAAAGGTCAGCGAATTAGCCGGTGAAGTTATCCAGCAGGTGGCCATTGGCAGCTGCACCAACTCTTCTTATTTAGATTTGGCCAAATGTGCCATGCTGTTAAAAGGCAAGAAAGTAAATGAAAATATCTCGCTGGTTATCTCCCCCGGCTCCCGCCAGATTTTGAAACGCTTAGCCGACGACGGGCTGTTGTCCATCTTTTTGGAAGCAGGCGCCCGCGTGCTGGAATGCGGCTGCGGCCCTTGTATTGGTATGGGGCAGGCGCCATGCAATAACGGCAAATCGCTGCGCACCTTTAACCGTAATTTTTATGGCCGCAGCGGTACCAAATCGGCCGATGTCTATTTGGTGAGTCCGGAAACAGCCATTGCTTCTGCTTTAGCTGGCGTTATTACCGATCCCAGCGGCATTGAGGTATTTGCCGAAGCCAAGGTGCCGGAAAAATTTGAAATTGATGATAACTTGCTGATTGCGCCGAATGAAAATTATATCGGCAAAACGGAATTGGTGAAGGGGCCCAATATTAAAGGCGTGCCCGCCGCTGTGCCGCCGCAGGATGCTTTTAGCGCCAAGGTGTTGACGGTGCTGGAGGATAATATCACCACAGACCATATTATGCCGTCTAACGCGTCCTTGCTGCCGTATCGGTCCAACATCCCCCATCTGGCAGAATATTGCTTAACACCAAGTGACGCCCAATTCCCAGCCAAAGCGAAAGCCAACGGCGGCGGTATTATCGTTGCCGGAGAAAACTATGGGCAGGGATCCAGCCGGGAACATGCCGCATTAGCGCCGTTATATTTGGGCGTAAAGGCTGTAATCGCCAAATCCTTTGCCCGGATTCATAAGCAAAATCTGGTTAACAACGGCATTATACCGTTGGTGTTTGCCGATGCTGCCGATTATGCAAAAATCCATGAAGGTGATGAACTGGCCTTTCACGGATTGCTGGAACAAATTAAGGCAGGGAATGTAACAGTAGAAAATAAAACTACCGGCGATACCATTGCTCTAAAAATTGAATTAGGTCAGCGGCAGGAAAAATTATTGCTGGCAGGGGGGTTGTTGACTTCCATCAAAATGGCCAAGTAGGAATGGCGCAGGATAACAGAAAGAAGATAGAAAAGAGGTTGCATCATGCAGACAATTACACTGATTTACGGCGATGGCATCGGCAAGGAAGTCATCGCTTCGGCAAAAGCTATTGTAGAGGCTTCTGGCGCTTCGGTAGAATGGGAAGTGCAGGAAGCTGGCGCGGAAGCGGCTGAAAAATACGGCAAGCCCATTGATGATGCTGTGCTGGAAAGCATTTCCCGCAATGGCGTGGCGCTGAAAGGGCCAACAGCCACACCAATTGGCAAAGGGTTCCGCAGCGTAAATGTGGAAATCCGCAAACGGCTGGATTTATACGTGAATCTGCGTCCCTTGCGCTCCTTTGAAGGCGTGAAATCGCTATACCAGAATATTGATTTGACCATTGTGCGGGAAAATACCGAAGGTCTTTACATCGGTATTGAAAAACAGGTGGATGAAGGTCGAGCTGAAGCTACCAAAGTAATCACCAAGAAGGCCAGTGACCGCATTGTGAAGTATGCCTTTGATTATGCCAAAGCCAACGGCAAGAAAAAGGTGACAGCTATTCATAAAGCCAACATCATGAAGCTGACTGACGGTTTATTCTTAAACTGTGCCAAAGAAGTGGCACAGGGCTACCCAGATATCGTTTTCAATGATAAAATCATTGACGCGGCTTGCATGGATTTGGCTTTGAATCCATACGCTTATGATGTGTTGGTTGCACCAAACCTGTACGGCGATATTATCTCCGATTTGGGCAGCGCTTTAGTGGGCGGCTTGGGTGTTGCGCCGGGCGCCAATATCGGCGAGGGCGTGGCAGTGTTTGAAGCGGTACACGGCTCTGCGCCGGATATTGCCGGGAAGGATTTGGCCAACCCAACCTCCGCCATTTTATCCTCCGCCATGATGCTGAAACATTTAGGCATGAAAGCAGAAGGTCAACGCATCGAAGACGCTGTGGCTGCCTGCTTTGCTGCTGGACAGATGACTGGCGAGCTGGGCGGTAAGCTGGGTTGTAAAGATTTTACCAAAGCAATTATTGAAAAGATGCGGTAAGAAATATAATGAAATAATGGGAGCATTTCATTTGTATGGAGTTTCTGGTACAGATGGGATGCTCTTTTTGCTTTGAAAAAATAATTCAATTTACACATTGGTTTGTAGACTAAATTTTAAAATTTTTTTGAAATTTTAAAAAAATTTTGATTTTAGACTTGAAAAAACTGTAGCTATCGTGTAATATATAATTACAAAAGATTTTAAATGATAAAAAGTTTTTGAAAGAGGATGACATTTCCATGAATCAGAATATACCCTATGAATTAGCAGCGTTGATTCCGATTGCGAATAGCATTGTAAAAAATTTTGGTGAAAATACAGAAGTGGTGCTGCATGATTTACAGGCGCCAGAAGCATCTATTGTTTATATCGTTGGTGATGTTACCCATCGCAAAATTGGCGGCCCTGTAACAAATTTTGTTTTGGAAGCGCTGAAATCAGGCAATGAAAGTCTTGACTGTTATAAAACGATTACGAAAGACGGACGTATTTTAAGGTCAACAACAACCTTTGTGCGGAATCAGCAAAGTCAAATTATTGGCTGTATGTGTATTAATTATGATATTACTGAATATCTGCACAGTAAAGTAGCGCTGGAAAA
>CABQBF010000055.1 GCA_902462325.1 uncultured Peptococcaceae bacterium | reverse complement strand
CGTCTTTTGCATTCTGTACAAGCCAAGGTAATTCCAACGCGCATTTCCAACACCTCCCGAAAGAAATTCTATAAAAAAGGTTATTTTTATACCTATTTTTCACGCCTATCTAGTTTAGCATAACAACATAGCCCTGTCAATAAAAAGTTTGGCCAATCGACAAGAAAGTAAGCTTCTTTTGCGTAGGGCTATTTAATAGATAAGCTCATTGATTTGCAATACTGTTTTTGTTATAATAGATAAAAATACATTCTTTTATTTTTTATAGTGGATTTTTACAATTTTAGCAAATAAGGATGATGGCCATGCATTTGGATCAATTGCAGTTGATTTTAGATTTGGCGCAAACCCACTCTTTTAATCAAACCGCCGAACGGCACTACACAACACAGCAAAGTGTATCTTATAGTGTAAAACAATTAGAAAAGGAACTAAATACGCAAATCTTTACTCGCTCCAAAAGCGGCGTTTCTTTTACGCAAGCGGGAGAATATGTATTGCAATATGCTCAACAAGTTAATGAAGCTTATCAGCATCTTCTGCAAAATTTAGGACAGGAAAAAAACTCTGAAACACCACCTAAAAAAATTTCCGTAGCAACAGCTTCTGTTTTAGTCACTGACATCATGTCCAATATTATTAAAGCATTCAAGCAGGAATGTCCCAGCACAAAATTACAAATCAAAGAAATCTCGAATGAATTCGTTATTCCATCTCTGTTGAACGGCTCCTGTGATATGGTTATTTGGTTCATTAATCATCGTTATCTGGAAAAAAATATTACTCCACAAAATGCGGAAAAAATATCATTCCGGCTTATTCAGCGGGATCACTCACTTGCTGTTATTTCCTCAGCATCAGCTTTAGCCCAAAAAGCCTTGCTATCTTTTGAAGATATCAGCCGTGTACCCAAAAGCATTTTTGGCTTATTGCCAATTGATTTTTTCGGCAAAAATACTGCTCCTTATGTTTCCTATGCAAACGACAATCCAGCTATTCACCAACAACTCATTTTAGAAAACAACACGATTTGTTTCACATCCGAAACGATGTATAAAAAATTCTTCTTAGATGACAGATTTTTAGCACTGCCCTTCGATTACCCAACATTGCCTAACTATCATATGATTTTGCGGCGTAAAGAAACGCAACACCCTGTTTATGACGCCTTAGAAAATATTATTATAAAACAGTTTCCTAAAAAATAATATCCTCTTTACTGCTATAAAAAGGATCTTCAAATGGCAACTCATCTACTTGCTATTTAAAGATCCTCTTTAATTTTTATTCATACGATTATGTTCCAACGGCTTCCCCAATATCGCAAACCTTCCAAGGCTGTTACTGAGCATTCACGCTGTACATTTTGCAGACATTCCACCCATAAATCTTTGGGAATTGCACTTGACAGGTTCTGTAATTTCATCACTCTATCTAAATAATCCTCATCCATAACTGTTTTCAAATCCGCTTCAAACTGTTTTCGTATCTTAGGTAAATCTGTACTTCTATTGTACCAGTAATTTTTTCTGTAAACAGGCGTATGCAGTACTCCTTGTTCATCCATTTCCTTTACTTTGTTATACAATGTTTTTTCATTGGCGTTGCAAAGAAAACCATAAGCCTGACTATCATTTTTTTGATAGGCCACGCCATAAAATGTACGTTCAAAGTTGTCATGCACCCGCATCTTTCGCATCATTTGTTTTTTGGTCAGCTTAATCCATTTCCATAGCTGCTGATACCGCCATTCAGGCAAATGCTTAGTCACATAGGTATAGTCCACAGCACCAGCAAATAAAAGCAAACTTTCCTCGTCAAAATAGCCGTCCAGCTCCTCCTGCCATTCCAATAATATCGGCTCAGCCTGCGCATCCCCCGGAACCTGCTGTAACGCAGATAAACAAGTAAAATATACCTCATTAAAGTCCTGCTGTAATTGCTTCGCTAGTTGTAATTTCAAGTACAAAAACAGATCCTCTTTTGTTTCTTCTTTTATGATCGCCCTTGTCTGCAATTGTTTTACCGGCGTCATGCAACATTGTTCTGTCAGATGACTCTCAAAAGATTGCTGGATCAACAGCTCGTCATCGCTCAGGCTATACATCCGCTTTCCATTTTCTCGTTTCCAGGAATATCCATATATCACGCATTCCTGCTCAAAGCAATTCATCTCCGCTAAAGCATTGACCATTTGCGCACTGCTGACGTCCCTCAAAGATGTTGTCATAATTTCTCCGCCCTTCTTTATTTAGCGCTCAAATTTCAGATGATAATAGCCATTTTCCAGCCGGTTAAGCTTCACCGGCTGCCGTAAGAAATTGCTAATCACTTCCGAATTCATCACTTCTTCTACGGGTCCGATTTTATATACCTGACCATGGCGCAGAAATAAACAATTATCAAATAAATCAGGAGAAATTTCTTCAAAATGATGGGTGACATACAAAATTGTGTGTTGTCGTTCCTCTGCCATGCCTTGCACAAAACGCATCATCTTTTGCTTGCTAACAACATCCAAGCCGGTCATAGGCTCGTCCAGCACCATAATTTCCGGTTGTGCCAACAAAGCGCGTAAAATCAAAATATTTTGCCGTTCGCCTTTCGATAACCAGCTATAGGCGTGATCCATTTTATCGGGCAAGCCAACGCGCTCCAATAATCTTTTCAGTTTACGCACATGGGCGGCTGTTATATTGCCGTCTTCAAGACCCAAAGTTCCGCTTAAGCCGGAAAGAACTAAATCCAATACAGATTCATTCTGGTAAATGCGGTCAAAATAGGAATTACTAATTAGACCCATCTTTTTACGAATTTCAATAATATCCTGTTTTCGGTAGTCGGTACCTTTATAAAGTATTTCTCCGTGGGTATAATCCTGATAGCCTGCTAAAATGCTCAGCAGTGTTGTTTTGCCGCTGCCGTTCATGCCTAAAATGATCCATCGGCTTTTTTCGGCGATACTCCAGTTGATATTTTTTAACAGGTATCTGTCTCCCGACTGGCAACCTAAGCCTCTGACTGTGATGATTGGTTCATCCATTGGTCCGCCTCCTCCAATAATTGCTCCAGGCGGTCATCTTCGATCACCGTACATTGCTCCATGCCATATTCATTGATATGTACCGGAACGGTCAGCCCCGTTTCATTGGTAAGACCTAAATAACGCAATTGCCAGCTGGTCATATTACAAACCTTTGCCACGTTCATCTGCAGCCGCTGCTCATTGTCCTCCATGTCAGGAAAATGATTGAACTGCGTTGCCTCTACAAAGGCCCTTGCGCTGGCATAGGCCTCTTTTTCTACTCCATATTCAATTTTCTGGCATTGATCGCAATACAATTCAATCCTTGCCGCCGCCTGTGTATGAAACACGATCTGCCGCACATGCAGCTCGCTGCCGCAATAACGGCAGCAACAATATTTAGCTCGTTGTTTTAAGCGTTCTACCCGTAAAGATTTTTCATTTGCCATAAGCATATAACGCTCCTTTTTCGTTCAAATAAAAATAGGAAGTACGATAATTATTTTCGCAATAATCACCGCACTTCCCTTCTTTCACGCTAACACTTTTTCCTAGAGATATGTTATTTCATTATAACATTTTGGCATAGTTCCAATTCACGTTAGACTAGAAAATAATCTGTCCAACAGGCCAGCCAATTAGAATACCCGCAATAAACAAAAGCGGGATAATCTTTAATGCTGCTTCTGTCATAACACTTGCATCAGCTAATTCCTGTGTCATAGCGACAGCGGTTACAGGCGAAGCAGCCGGTGTGGCAATGGCAAACTGTGACATAAAGAATAACAATGCGACCATAGCAGTCGGCGCCATGCCAATCTGCATCCCAAAGTTAACCATAAACGGCATAACTAATACGCAAACAATCATATTGTTAGCAACGTTGGTTAAGATTACTGCAAAGATTAAAGCAACTACGATAAATACCAGTGGTGGAAGTGTCTGGAATGGCATTAACAGACTAGCCATAGCAGTGCTAACACCCGTATCAGGCGTATTCATATATGTGGCAATTACCATAATAAAACCTACCATCGTTACTTGTCCCCAGTTGCACATATGGAATAGTTCTTCCAAGTTGGCTAACGGCTTCCCATTTTCGCCCTTAATTAAGGCTGCAACGCAAGCTAAAATGAAGGTAATCCCTATCAGCCCGAACTGGCTTAAAAACGTTTTTACTGCACCTAATGGCAAAGACATCGCTAACATCAGAATAATAAATACGACAAAGAACCCTAACGATATTTTTTGGTCACGAGTAGCCGATGGAACGCCATTTTCACTTTTAAAGTTAGCAATAGGCGATGCATCTACTTGGAATACAAATTTCATTAATAATACGTATATAGTCGACATCGCAACCCCTACAATAATCATATACAGCAAATATGGTACCAAGTCAATCGGATTATCTGGGAACATAGCGCCATAAGCCATAACTAGAGTTAATCCTGTGCTAATAAACGGAAACAAAATCTGGCCCATCATTAAACAATAAGCAATGCCCAAATACATAAACACAATCAACTTATCATTTTTCTGCAAACCAACCTGTTTGAAAATACTATCCACGAATGCGCAAAAAATGATGCACATGATAATTGGATTATGACAGCCCATAAACCAAGCAAATACTAAAATAAACCATATTGTAAACCATGCTTTTCCCTGCATGAATTTGTTGTTTAGCATCACCTGTACCAGCCAATTGAATGCTCCAGTTTTCATGGAAATTCCTATCACACCCATACAGAAAATCAATGCACAAATCGTTAAGCTTCCAAAACTGGCAGCTAACATTTGATTCATGCCAATGCTCAAACCGACCCCAACCAAAGCTAGCAAACTAGGCCATAATATATCAATAGTAATCCAACCATAAACTGCACCAATAAATGATCCCAAAATTCCCATGCCCAATGGCGTAATACCAGCAACACCCGGAATAAAACGGAACAACAAACAAAAGGCAGCTACAATAATATAATGAACTATTGAAATTTTTTTCTGTTCCATAAAGCTCTCCCCTATCCTAAATTCTATGAAATCAGGTAGCATTGCCCAAATTCATTATGAAACCTGATTTTTTTATCAACGTCTCTTTTCGTGTATCAACCAAATAAATTGCAATTTATAAAACGCTTTTCCTCAATAATTCATAAATTCATTTCTCATGTATATAGTGTATTTCATGATATGCGTTCTTATAAATATACTATATCTTGTTTTTTGCACGTGCCTTTTCCAGTGATTTTTTTAACTATACTTTTTCAACATATAAAAATTAGCGTATATACAGATTTTTAAAGTCTGTATATACGCTAAATATGAAAATATTATGTAATATAAAAATATTTTTAAATGTATACTATTTCAACATATATCTGCAAAAATCTTCCATTACAGCTCTTCATCTAAAATGCTGTAAACGGGCGCGCCTTCACATTGTGCAGGAATGCTTACGCCCAATAATACTGCCGCTGTAGGCGTTACATCAACTTCCCGCGGGAATAGCTGCATTTCATAGCCCTTCTTGATCCCAGCGCCAGCTGCTACAAAGATCGGCCCTACAGAGGTATCTGCATATCCTTCTGCGGTAGATAAGGATTCGCCGTGGTCACGTACAAAATCTTCATGTATGAAGAATACGATATCGCCGGAGGTATATTCGCCGCCTAAGCCTAACAAATTGGCGTCTTTCTGATGTAGTGCTAATGCTACTACGCGATGACCGGTTTCTGGGTCTTTGATCCCATACAGATCCGTAATAATTTGTTCTTCCAATTCATATTTATCAGCTGGATTCACAATACCAAATCTATCGCGTCCTTTTAGGTTGATAAAGATACTGTTCGAACGCTGCTGGATAGCTCTCGTTTTTGTCCAATCAATAGCAGGAATAGCCTTGCCGTTTTCATCCTTCTGCATAACAGTATAGCCCAATTCCACCATAGTTTTGGTATTGATAGCGAAGTTGTCGCCCATACCTGGTTCGTAATCTTCTTTTGGACAAATCAGAGAATGGTCGGAGAATAATAAAATCGTCCAGCCTTCATTTAACAGATGCAGGAATTCACCAATGTATTCATCGGTCATTTCATGAGTACCGATTGCACACTGATAAATTTCTTCTTCCGTTTTTCTGGAAGTATCGCGGTCTTTTAAGGCACGCATATAGGTATGACCGGACATATCTGGTCCATGGAAATGGGAGAAGATTACTTCTACGCCTTCTTCTTTAATCATGTAGTTTAAGGAATCAGCCTGCCATTTTGCAGCCTGTCTCCACTGCTGCAGATTGCATTTATTCATCAGTTCCACATCACCGTCACCTAACTGACCAGTTGCGCATGGAGGACCAAAGTTTGCTTTAATTTTATCAAAAATCCAAGTTGGATACCATACACGGTTGTCATCAGCAGAGAAGCCATTAGAGAACCACATACGAATATAGCTACCATCTTCAGCCAGATCCAAAATACGGATATTCCGTACAACATTTTCCACTCCGCCAGTTTTCTTTGGAACGACATCATATACATTTGGAGTATATATATCTTTTTCAATCACCGCTAATGGCTGCGGAGCGTTTTTCGCTGCATAAACAGCAATTCTATCATATACGCCCTGTTCATTTTTCAAAATCAGGCAAGGTCTTGGCATTCTCCCAAACATCTGTAACCAGGTAAATTCCTTAGCGTCTTCCGGAATTTCTACTTCCCAGTCCGTTGGTTCCCCAATCGGCGACAAGGCAACGTTGGCTTTATAACGATGCAGATTGTACATCTGCTGGTCGTCTTCAAATAAAATACTTGTGCGAACATCCATAGCTTTGTTCAAAGTGTAGCCATTAAAGCCTTCAATACCTTCTTTAAACTCTTTCCACAACTCATCTATATGGGACAAATCATTTTTAGATTTTGTATAAGAATTATAGTCTGGTTTCAGTCCTAATAATTCTTCTGGGTCACCAGTAAAGGACTCTGTGTTACTGGCTGCATTGGCATAAAATTTAGGTTCGGTAGCTTTGGTGCTGGCAACTAAAATGCCTTCCCAGTCCCGCATTGCATAGCCAAAGCCCAAAGCGCCTGGGGTGGTGCCATCTACTACGTACAGATTTTCACTGTCGGAGGATGGTGGCCATGCAGCACCTGGCCAGTGCCATACCAGTGTTTTTTTACCAGCTTCAGCAGTTACATTCCACAACTGCTGTGCATGGCAATATTTAGAGTAGATACCTGCGAAGTTAACGTCCAGTTCACCCTTCATCCCAATATTGAAATCTTCAATACCGTGGGTCATTGGATAAGCACCAGTACACAACGTTGTCCACATTGGAGGTGTAATTGTTGGTACGCCGCCCAACAAACGCAAATCATGACGGGCAGAGCCTGCTTCGATTAATTTTTTCAGGTTCGGCATATGTCCTTCATCTACCATTTTGCGGGAGAATTTAGGGTCCAAACCATCAATCCCCAATAATAACACTTTTTCACTTAAGCCTTTGCTTCTTAACATAAGATTTCACCTCTCTATAAAAAACATTTTATCAAATGCGCTTCGAATAGTTCATAAAAATAATCTTGTCAAAAGATATTTTTATGAAGAATCCGTAAAAAATGATAGGCATTCCGCATGACGTCCGTTCAACCGTCATGCGGTAGCCTCATCTATTTTTTAATCATAAGATTATTCAATAATCTGATAAATCGGAGCGCCTTCACATTGTGCTGGCATTCTTACATCCAAAATAGTAGCAATGGTAGGAGCTACGTCAACCTGACGAATCATACGATCTGTATAGAAGCCTTTCTTGATACCAGGGCCAGCGCCAATAAAGATTGGACCTGCAGAAGTATCGCATTCACCCAGAGCTGTAGCCATGCTGTCATCGTGGTCATGTTCATACCCTTCTGCCATGCAGTAGATGATATCACCGCTGTCTGGACCGCCTAAGCCTAAAGCAATTGCGTCTTTATTACGCAATGCCCAAGCAATAATACGTTTGCCGCTTTCTTTATCTTTAATATTATACAAATCGGTAATAATCTGTTCTTCTAATTCATATTGATCTGCTGGATCTACAATACCGTCAATAACCTGTTCATTGCCGTCCGCATCTTTCACAACATGCTGATTTCTGCCTTTGATATTCAGATAGATGTGCATTTCACGGTTTGCAACTGCTCTGGTCTTGGTCCAGTCCATTCTTCTCTTCTTCTTACCGGTTTCCGGATTTACTTCCCGTACCGTGTAGCCTAATTCTTCCATGATTTGAATGTTGCAGCCGGTATCGCCTAAACCACGCAGGCCATATGTCGGGCATACCTGAGCATGGTCAGATACTACAAACAAAGTCCAGCCTTCATCCAAGAAATGTACAAATTTGCCCAGATAACGGTCAGTCTGTTTATAAATTGCCTGCATGATGAATTCATACTGTTCTGCAGTGGTGTTTTCGGTACCTTTTTTCAAGTCGCGAATAAACATATGTTTCTGCAGGTCTGGTGCATGGAAGTGAGAGAATACAACTTCATAACCGTTGTTTTCCATCAGATAGTTCAGAGAATCTGCCTGGAAGTCTGCAACGTGTTCCCAGCACTGATGCATGCAGTCATAAATCAGTTCAAAGTCACCGAAGCCCAAGGTAGAGCATGGAGATGGATAACCAATATTGTCCACGATTTCTTTGTACAGGCTCTTTGGAGACCACATCATATCTGCTGCGATATTCATAGATGCAGATACCCACATTTTCACTTTAGAACCGTCTTCTGCGATTTCCAGCACACGCATATCGCGAGATGCTTTAATCATATCGTCGCCTTTGATGCAGTCATCGATAATATCGCGTACATATTCACGGTTCTGGATTGTTACCATTGGTTCTTCTGCTTTTTTGTTCTTATAGATAGCGATATGGTCGTATTTGCCTTCTTCGTTTTTCAGAATCAACGCCGGACGACGAATTAGACCGCCGGATAACAATACAACAAATTCTTTTGCGCCTTCTGGAACATCAATTTTCCATTTATCGTCTGCCGGTTTAATGGAAGAGAATGCGATATCAGCAGGAATTGCATTAGAACCGCCCTGACCATCTTTATTTGGATTTACGATGTACAGACGAAAGCCATCTTCCATTTTACGCTGCATCAGACTAGCCATCCCGCCGCTCTTCTGTTTTGGTTTTTCATCGCCTAAACCAGTAACAACGCATGGAACCTTTGCATCGGTCATAGCGCCGGAACGATATTCAATGGTTTCATTCTTTTCGCTGGCCATTACGATAAATTCACCGTCAACCTGAGCAGAACTCATGTTAACGCCGCCTGGGGAGGTACCATCTACTACATGCAGATTTGGGCTGTCGGAGGATGGTGGCCATGCACTGCCTGGCCAATGCCATACTAATGTTTTTTTGCCAGCTTCTGCAGTTACATTCCATAACTGTTCTGCATGACATTTGGTGGAGTCAAAGTTCAGGTTTACCATATCTAAATCGCCGCCTTGACGATAGAATGCGGTAATCCCGTGGGTGGATGGATATGCACCGGTTGCCAATGTGGTCCACTGTGGTGGAGTTACGGTTGGCAGTGCGCCTAATAATACCAAGTCTTGTCTGGCAGCACCTGCTTCCAGAATTTTTTTGGTGTTTGGCATAATACCCATGTCCACATATTTTCTGGTTAAACGTGGATCCATAGCGTCTACACCAAGTACTGCTACTTTCGTTGCTTTTGCCATAAATATTCCTCCTTAAATAATACAAAACACTTTATACGACAGTTCATCGCGAAGTTGCGTCAACTGTTTTTCTTATGATTATATTCTATCTGTTGTTCGCACTTTTGACAATCAGTTTTATTTTGTCGCAATTTTTATCCGATACAAGGAATTTTTGTTATGATAATTTTGCCAATCAACACTATAATAAAGCTATTATATTTTATGTTGTATTTTTTATCTCTGGTTAGGAGGATTTATATGCGTCTGGAGCAATTACGTTATTTGAGTGATATTCAGTACACCAATTCTATTTCTAAAACTGCTAACCGATTTTTTATTTCACAACAATCTTTATCCAACAATATTCGTCAGTTGGAAAAAGAATTAAATGTTGTTTTGTTAGAGCGCTCACCCTTCGGTGCAATTTTGACTAAAGAAGCGAGAGCCCTTTTAGAATTAAGTGATCCCTTTATTAAACAATATGATGAATTGCAAAATCAATTTGCCTTGCAACAACAGGAAGACACCGAGGAAATCATTAAACATATCCGTATTTTGAATTCCTCTGCTCTAGCTAGTATTATCTTACCTAAAGCTATTGCAATTTTTGCGAAAAAATATCCCAAAATTCGTATTTCAATTAAAGATGTCTCCCATAAAGAAATATTCCCGGCTCTTGTTGAAAATGACTGCTCTGTCGCATTTTTAAGCATCAACGAAGAATACTTTTTGGAACAGCTCAATTTTTATGACGCATCTGTATTTCACTATAATATTATGCTTACTGACCGACTTGTAGCTTGCGTTTCTGCCCAATCTCCTCTGGCTGAAAAAGAAATGATTGCCCAAGCTGACATTGTCACACGACCATTTACATATCTGAATATCGTACCGCTTTTAAAAAACAATGAGAAAAATTCTAATTTGGCTCTGTATACTTCCAACAATATAGAATTTCATAAGCGCATTCTACGGGAAATTGATGTTGTTTCTCTTATGCCCCGTTATGTATTTACCAACTTGTTTGATAACAAACATTTTGTCGCACGTCCATTAGAAGGTGCGCAGCAGACCATTTATCATGCTACGCTTTACCCTACAGTTTCACCGAACCCGATTATAAAAGAACTGGCCAATATAGTAACTTCCTTGATTTGAGGACAAAAAAAGACTATCACCTCATCGTGTGACAGTCCTTTTTTGTATTTATATGATTTCTTTTATTTCCTGTGCCGCAGGTTTTTCTTTTAAAACAACAGGCAGCTTAATACCACAAGCGCCTCTGTCTTCACGCGTGTACTGGGTAAACAAATGGTCTTTATAATCAGGCTGCATGACATAAATGCCCTCGCTTACGATGTTAAATTCCTGCTTTGAAAATGTATCCAACATGGTTTTCAACGCAACATAATTTATTTCATCTTTTGATTCTAAAATATAATAAAATCCATCAGTTTCCGCAAAAATCTGTACAAGGTCAAACTCCACGTCAAGTTCCTTTTCTGCCCGATAAACCAAATCTGTAAACTGATAGCCATAAATTTTTCTATTCTGTATGGTGATAAATTCACTGCTTTTTCCGCAAAAGGTAATGTTCGGCGTGTTTCCAATAAATCCGTCTATCCGTACGATATCCTGCAAATTATAACGATACAAGCCAGAATAGGTTGTAATCAGTAGTTCATAATGCTGACCATCTGCCACTTCCCACATACATAGTGGCTTTTTCCCCCCCAACGGTAAAAATTCGTAAAAGCACGCAAAAGGTGCAACAACACCAGCGGCGCTGCCCAGTTTGGTGGGAATATTCAATTTACTTTCGCTGGCACCATAGCCTAAATCAAAACATTTCACATACTTTGGTAATCGACGCAGCACCTCGCGAGCATCACGGCCAACAGCAGCCGACAACCAGCAGCTAATCATACTGCAATCGGGCCAGATTTCTGCAATATCAGCAGGACCAGTTATCAGGCAGCCTTGACGCTGATAAAGTTCTTGCAGCATTTCCGCCCGTTCTGGATTGGCGGAAAAAGTCACTGCCAATCGCTCCCGCACCTCAGGCGGCAATGCAACAGAAAACTCTCCTTGCCGGATATCCGCAATCATCTGCTGCCCCTCATTTTGAATTCGATTTAAAATCCGGCCAAAATGAATAACATTATTGCAGAAAATTTTACTCAAGCGCACCTCTGCCAAAGCATAGACTGCCATCATATAATCACGATCCCTTGCAGAAATTCCAGGTGATTCCCAAAATTCTACCGGCAGAATATTCATAGTGCCCGTCTTTTTTCTCATATTTCTAGCTGTTTGTCCAGAAGCACGCACAATCAGCTTTCCATCTGGCCCGTTACCCACAGGGGCATAATTGGAGATGGTAAGATTTTTGGCATTCATATCTAATGTCACCGGCAGCAATGCACTCATATACATCCCCCGCACAGCCATAATCAATTGTTTTGCTGCATTGCCTGCCTCACTCTCCAGAAAATACTTCATCTTACCAGTACTTCCAGTTGTCGCGATATACAACGCCGTTTTTCCAGTATAAAGTTGCTGCTCTGCGCCTGCTAAAGCCGCTTCTATATAAGGCTGATAGTCAGCATACGTGGACATCACTGCTTTTTGCTGCCACTGTTCTAAAGTTTCCACCTCGGCAAGACCATGTTCTTTTGCATAGACGCTGTCTTTTGCTAAATATAAAATTTCTTCCAATACTTTTTTTTGAATTGCTTCGCAATCTTCCAGTATTTGCGGCATTTCTTCATACAAAACTTTAGGATGAACTGTTAAAAATAATTCCTCTGGAATGGTTCTGCTATCTGCAATTTCTTTTTGCTCCACCAGAGCCTTTGAAATTGCCTCCTGATAATGGTACATCGCCCAATCCCCTTTTTTCTTTCCAATTTTACATCTCGTAAATACCAATCGCCAATTTTTGCAAATTTTCGCGGTCTGCTACCAGCGGCAATTTGATACTCTGAATGTTCCGTCCGTTTGTCATAAAAGAACGGAGCAACTTATGATAATAATTTCTCGGCATCACATATAATTTTCCTGGCTCCAGATTTCTATTTTTTATAATTTCGCTCATACAAACAGAAAATCCTTTTTCATCAAACTGTTCATCAGCAGGCTGTACCACAATGGATAGCTTTCCAGCCTCCGCCAAGCCTTGATAAAAGCTAATAAAGCAGCCAAAAGCTGCCTCCGCCTGTTCAATGAATTGCGTCAATTCATATCCGTAAACACGTTTCTGGTTTACAATAAATACTTCTGTGCTTCTGCAACAGAATTCTATATTGGCCGTTGTTCCTGTAAAGCCCTGAATTCGCACAATATCATGCAAGTTATATCGATACAGCCCCGAATAAGTTGTAATCAGCAGCTCATAATACTGCCCATCCTCTACATGGGCCATGTCTACAATTTGGCCACTGCCATCTAGGCTTAAAAATTCAAAATAACAAGAATATACCGCTGCCGGCCCATATGGACAGTTAAAATCTGTGGGAATATTATACATTGCTTCGCTGGAACCGTAGCTTTCAGAAATATATTGCATTGTATCCGGCAAACGGCGCATAACGTCCTTTGCCAAACGTCCAACACTGCCGGAAAGCCATGCTCCAACAAAAACAAAATCAGGCCAAATATCCTGTACAAGCAATTTTCCCTTTTCTGCTAAAAGCTTCTGCAATTCTGCTGCCCGTTCCTCATCCGCCTGAAAGGTAGCTTCTAAAATTGTTCTGTCCTGATCGGAAATATTGGCTGTCATATGGCCTGTACCAATGTCGGCAATCATCTGTTGCGGACATTTCTCAATCCAATCCAAAATGACGCCAAAATAGGCTAAATTATTGCAGAAGAGCATATTAAAATGTTTTTCTTTTAGCGTATATACTGCGGTTAAATAGTCTCTATCATCATCAGACATGTTTGCTTCCAAAAATTCATAGGGATATACATAAAACTGTGGATGATTTTCCCATAAGCCCTTGGCCGCCTGCCCCGAGGTCCTGCGTACAGCTTTTCCATTTTCAGCTTTTTCCAACGGCGAACAATTGGTTACCGCCAGCATTTTCACATTTGGATCCGTCATAATTGGCACTGTTTTCGCCAACATCATATTCCAAATATCAATACTCACCTGTCTGGCCAAAGCGCCTAAGTGTGTCTCTGCATAACATTTACCTTGATTGGAATAACCAGTGGACAGTAAATAATATTCCGTTTTCAATTCCGATAACTGCTTTGCATCATTTTTCATGTTTTCCGTAACGTATGCACGATAATCCTCATATTCTGAAACTGGTACTTTCAAAGAAAAATCTTCTTTTGTTTGAATATCTGAAAAGCCATGCTCTTTTGCATATAAGCTGTTTTTTCCTAATTCTATAATATCCATCAAAACATTATCCTGCATGGTCGTTCCCATATCAAAAAGTGATTGTAAACCATGTTGATAATAATACATCAGTTGTTCAGAAACGATTTCCGGAACTCTCTTTTTTTCAGCTTCCACTTTGTTTCCCCCTAAAACTATCTATATGTTCTATAAAAATTATAGAGCAAAACAAACTGCACGGATAACAAAACATCTGCCTAGCCCTTATTCTGGTTACAAATTTTTTTTGTCACATATTGCACATTTTACATAATATAAAACGAGCAGGAGTTTCTGCCCTGCTCGTTCTAATTACGATATACTAAGCTGTCAACGCTGATTATTCAATGATGCTGGAAACAACGCCAGAACCTACAGTACGGCCACCTTCACGGATAGCGAAACGTAACCCTTCTTCCATTGCGATGGTGG